>JBKKAT010000118.1:0-9230 GCA_046714535.1 Acidobacteriota bacterium
AGGAAGGGGAAGAGTTAGGAGAAAAACCGGTGGATCCTGAGGACCCATTCGAATACGGAACCGCAACAGTATTCTTTTTCGGCGTCGGCTACAACTTTTGATATCGAGCGCAGGCGTCCCGCCGGCATTATGGACCGCGAACGTCCCGTCCACTCCTACCCCACACTGCTTTGATATTTCCGCTGTAGCAGCCACACATGCAAGAGCGCGCCCAGCAAAGCGCCTGGAAGCATCAGCATGAAGACCGACCACATCAACGAAGGATACGGCCCCTGCAGCAGTGTGGGTGCGGAGAGGGACCACGCATGCGACGGTTTCGCAATCACAATCAGAGAAAGGTATGTAACATGAACGCTGTTGGGCACAAACATGCAGGAAATACTCAAAAGAGGATAGTCCCCCCAATTCTTCCCGCGAATTTTTCTCCGCAAAAATATCTTTTGCCCCGATGATTAAATCGATAACTCCCATCAGCACTCCGATCCAAAGCACAATTCCTCCGAAGTTTTTGGCAAAGAGCAAATACAGAATAAAAGGAAAGAGGATCGCGCGAAGCGTATGCAGTTTGTGTTCGAAGATGGATTCCCTGCGTGTATGGAGCCTGTATTTCCACAGGTGAAGATAGAGGCCATCGATGATGGCCATGATTGTGTACGCCACGATCAAAGCGCAGGCAATGATCAGCAGCGGTCGTTCACTCACTTCGTGCTTTCTATTTTCTGAAACAGAGCGGCTACAGCACCGGCAGGATCTTGAATGACGCAATAGCGGCCCTGTCCGGGCACATCTCTTGGTCCGGAAAGAATTTTGCCTCCCTTAAGCCGGCAACTTTCCATGCTTTGATCCAGATCAGCCACCGTTATGTAGATGAGCCACTGAGGTGGAAGTCCCGCATTTCCCCCGCGTGCATGACAGATTCCAGCGTTTGTCTGTTCGGTGCCTGGAGAATTCATGCAGTAATCGTTATAGCCTCCCATATCGAGTGCCATGGAATTCCAGCCGACCACTTCTTTGTAGAAATCGCGAATCTGATCGGCATCTTCGACGGTCAAGTCGGCCCAGGTAATGGATCCAATTTCATTGTTAGCCATATGCAAAGCCTACAGTAAATTCCTGAAAAAGTCGTTTCCTTTGTTATCAATGAGAATGAAAGCTGGAAAATCTACAACATCTATTTTCCAGATCGCTTCCATTCCCAGTTCTGCAAAGTCCAGCACCTCAACCTTGCGAATATTTTCCTGAGCGAGAAGAGCCGCCGGCCCGCCGATGGAACCGAGATAAAATCCGCCATGTTTTTTGCATGCTTCGGCAACTTGGGGACTGCGGTTTCCTTTCGCCAGCATGATCATCGAGCCGCCCTGCGATTGAAATAGATCTACATAGGAATCCATCCGCCCCGCCGTAGTAGGACCAAAGGAACCAGAAGGCATTCCCGCGGGAGTCTTCGCCGGTCCTGCATAGTAAATCGGATGATCTTTGAAATACTCAGGCAACGCTTCGCCGGCATCCAATTTTTCCTTCAACTTTGCATGAGCAATATCGCGGGCCACGATCATGGTTCCCGTCAGAGAGAGCCGCGTAGTGACAGGATGTTTGCTCAAGTCGGCCAGTATCTCATTCATCGGCCGGTCTAAATCAATTTTTACAACATCATCATCCTGCTTGATGCGATGGTCTTCCGGAATAAATCTCCCGGGATCCCTTTCCAATTCTTCCAGCCAGATTCCATCGCGGTTGATTTTCGCTTTAATGTTCCTGTCAGCGGAACAAGAGACTCCCACACCAACCGGGCAGGAGGCGCCATGACGGGGCAATCGGATTACGCGGACATCCAGCGCAAAGTACTTGCCGCCGAACTGCGCGCCAATTCCCGTTTTGTACGCGTTCTGTAAAAGTGTTTCTTCCATTTCGAGATCGCGAAAAGCTTGTCCGTAATGATTTCCCTGCGTGGGCAAATGATCCAGATAACCGGCCGTTGCAAGTTTTACGGTTTTCAAACAGGCTTCGGCAGAAGTTCCACCGACTACGAAAGCAAGATGATAAGGAGGACATGCCGCGGTTCCCAACGTCTTCATTTTTTCTGATAAAAAAGTTTCGAGACTCGCTGGATTCAACAGAGCTTTGCTTTGCTGATAGAGAAACGTTTTGTTTGCGGAGCCTCCCCCCTTCGCTACAAACAGGAACTGATAGTCCATTCCATCGGTTGCGTAAATATCGATTTGGGCCGGCAAATTGGAACCGCTGTTTACTTCTTGATACATCGTTAAGGGGACGGTGTGCGAATAGCGCAAGTTTTCTTCGGTGTAGGTTTTAAAAACTCCGCGCGCCAGATATTCTTCGTCCTTCACGCCGGTCCAAACACGCTGTCCTTTTTTCGCAACGATCGTTGCAGTGCCGGTATCCTGACAAAAAGGCAAAATTCCGTGCGCGGCCACTTCGGCATTCCTCAGCATAGCAAGAGCCACACCGCGATCATTCGAAGAGGCCTCCGGATCTTTTAGAATGGCCGCCACTTTTTCAAGATGCGCCGTTCTCAATAAAAAGGAGACATCCCGAAACGCTTCGTTGGCTACCAATACAAGTGATTCCGGATGGATTTTCAAAACTTCCTGTCCGTCAAATGTCGTGACCGAAACATGATCTTTCGTCAGTAAACGATATCGTGTGTCTTCCCTCGTTATGGGAAATGGATCCTGATACTTAAATTCCGGCGCCGCCATAATTTTCTCCTTTGTTACAGAGTGATTATAAAGCACATTATGGAGCGCCGACTTCAGTCGGCATTGGAAATCCGAGGCTTTAGCCTCGGCATCAGATGTTTGGACAGTTGCCGGCTAGAGCCGGCGGCCCACAATGACGGCTGAAGCCGGCGGTCCATTGCAGTACCATACAACTTGTGAAGGACACGTTTGAATCGCCCGAAGAGGTTTATCGATTCGTCGAAAAACTAATCGTTGAATTGCGCGAAAATGGTTATGATCCCGCACCACTGGAATCAGTGCAACAAACGGCATACACAACGGGGTCGGAATGGCTGGGTGAATTGAGGGTCGCCGTCAATGAAATACGGAAGCAAAATATTCGTGAGGAAATTCTGAAATCAAAGCTTCATCGAATTGTGAAGTATTTGCGCGGGGCTTGGCGAGGTCACGCTAAAACGCCGGTTTTGCGGAGGTCCTGCAGAACGAGCGACGAAAGGGGAGTGGAGGTTCGAATAACGTAGAAGGAAGCAAAGCTATGAAAAGCCGTTTGCTTCAACGATTCCTGCATCTGGCTTAATCTTGTTTTGTATCGTTTGAGCACCGAAGGTGTGATCGAAACCTCCGAATCTGCGTCTGTTTCCGAATCGACCAAACGCAAATCCCCTCGGAGCGAAGGTTCCGCCTCTTCTTCTGTCAGCACCTGTAAGCAATGCAGCTCGTTGCCTGCAGCGGCCAGGAGTTTCAGGCCGTCCCAACCGTCGAGTGAGTAGAAGTCGGACATCAGGAAGTAGATCCCTTTGGGGAAACCGGAGAGGGCGATTTTCTTGAGCGCTGCGCTCCATTGTGTTTGGCCGCTCGTTTCAAAGGATTCCATCTGTCGAACGATGGGGAAGAATTGTGGCAAAGAGGAAAGGGTGATGGCACGGAATGAATCGTTGTGAACAAGCAGAATGCGAGGCTTATCGTAGTTGATCAGAGAGACGTAACTGAGTGCAGCAGCCAGAGCTTTGGAGTATTCAAATTTTGTGGGGTCTCCGAAGTTCATCGATGCACTCGCATCTAAAACGAAATAGACCGGTTTACTTTCATCTTCCAAAAACAATTTCAGGAATAAGCGGTCGGTTCGCGCGTATACGTTCCAATCGATGCTTCGGATGTCGTCTCCTGGCAAATATTCGCGATAGTCGGAGAATTCGATACTCGATCCCTTTCTCATGCTTGCGCGTTCGCCACGGTGCTGGTATCGCAATCTTCTTCTGGAAGGGATGTGGACTTGTTCGAGTTTGGCGAGAAGTTCCCGGGTGAGGAGTTTCATGTTTTAAGTTGCAGGCGGGACGCCTGCGGTCCATAGTGTCATTTTTGCTTCAACAATTCGGTGATGAGGAAATCGGTTGAAATATTTTCGGCTTGGCCTTCAATGTTCAACAGGATACGATGCCGGAGGGCAGGGAGCGCGGCCTCCGTAATATCCTGGATAGCGATATTGAAACGCCCTTGAAGAAGCGCAGAAATTTTTGCTGAAAGGATGAGAGCCTGAGCTCCACGGGGACTGGAGCCATAACGAACGTACTTGCGGATGAAGTCGGGTGCTTGCGGATGCTCCGGATGAGTTTTCAGAGTCAATTGTGCCGCAAACTTCAAAACATTTTCCGCTGCCGGAACCTGATAGATGAGACTCGCAAATTCCCGGATTTTTTCGCGCCCCACCACTGGTTCCAGGCGAATCACTTCTTCCGTAGTGGTGCGATTCAGGATCGATAATAGTTCTTCTTCAGCCGGATAGGGAACGATGACTTTGTAAAGGAAACGATCGAGCTGCGCTTCCGGCAACGGATACGTTCCTTCCATTTCGATTGGATTTTGTGTGGCAAGCACGATGAAAGGCTCTTCCAGCTGGTACCTTTGGCCGGATACTGTGATGCCATGTTCTTGCATGGCTTCCAACAACGCCGATTGGGTTTTTGGGGTCGCGCGATTGATTTCGTCTGCAAGCAAAACGTGTGTAAAGAGTGGTCCCTTCTGGAAGCGAAACGCTTTTTGCCCCTCGGCGCTTTGCAGGAGAATATTCGTTCCGATGATATCGGCCGGCATCAAGTCAGGCGTGAACTGAATGCGCGAATAGTTCAGATCAACGCTCTCTGCCAGACTTCGAACGAGAAGCGTTTTGCCGAGTCCCGGTACCCCTTCCAACAAAACATGACCACCCAGAAAGAGTGCGCCGATCGCGCGATCCATGACTTCATCCAGACCCACCATTCGTTTCTGAATTTGATGGCGAATGGCTGCGTACGTGTGTCGAAATTGTTCGGCTCGTTCTTCAATCATGCTTGTAAAAAGTGTAAGAAGGGAGATATGGGGATTTAAGATAAGGAGATGTTTTTTTATTCATTTTAATCTCCTTATCTCCACGATCCCCTCATCTCCCTACTTACACAATAACTATTGTTCGATCACATCAAAGTATCGCTTAACGATTTTCTGATACGCCGGAGGAACACGTTCTTTGCGAATGGCTGATTCATCCTGATTTTGACCTGACGGTTGGGGAGCCCCGTTTTCTAAAGTGGAATCCTTATCCAGACCAAAGTTTCGCACTCTTGTGTACTGAGGATTTCCATTTTCATCCCACTGACTTTCCAGATACAGCGGGTCTTTGCCGACATTTTCACGTTCCCCTTCGTAAATACGGTCGTACCCGGCTTTCGTTCGATCTTCCATATATTCGCCGGTTCCTTTCTTGGTTGTGTTGAAATGGGAAGGTCCGGCATCTTTGTTTGTGGTTCCGGGGCCATCTTCGACTCCCCCTTTTCCTTTTTCAACATCACGATCTTTGATGTGGCTGTCTGCTGTAAAAGGTCTCTTCCCCGTAGCCATTCCTTTCTGCGCATGATCCAGCGCCTTTTGCAGATCAGCGCGCATTTGCTCGGATTTGGATTTTTGCTCCTGATGCTTTTTTAAAGCGTCTTTCAAAGCCTGAAGATCCTTGCTGCTCATGTTCCCGGTGTTCAAATTCTTCTGATCGATCCCTCCGGAAGGTTCCTTTCCTTGAAGGGCCTTCTGAAAATCTTTCGCGAGCTGCTGAAGCTCTTCTTTTTGTTGAGACGTCAAAGCGCCGTCATTGGCCTGCGGTTTCGCCGCTTCTTGCCATGCTTTTTCGAGATCTTTGCCGAGCTTTTCCTGATTCTGAGAAAGATTTTTTTTCAATTTTTCTTCCAGAGCATTCAGCTTTTTCAATGCCTGGGCCTTGTCTAATTGAGGCTTCTGAAGATCCTGCGCAATTTTTTTGAATTCCTGAAATAGCTTTTTCGTCTCCGGATTTAGTTTCTGTTTTTGCTCAAGACGGCGGACCGTTTCTTCCATTTGTTTTGCGCCAGTAGCGATCCGTTTTTGCTCTTGTTTTTTTACAACCACGGCATCGGGCACAGGAAGATAAGGAACAATCAATACAATCGACAATAGAAATGAGAGCAATAGAACAGGCGAGAGCAGGGCCGGTTTCATTCCGGCAACACGAACGACCGAAACCGAATCGAGTTTTGTTGTGGTTTCCTGCACCAGAGGCTGAAGGAAGGGATGACCGCTTTTCCGCAATTCAACGTAGGTTGTGAGACGTTCTTTCAATTCGTAGAGACGGTCTATCTCGGCAGCGTTTCTGGTGTCATTTCTGGAAACAAACCAGGCAACGGATCTGCTGAAGAGAAACAACAGAAGCATCCCGGCGCTGATCCAGATCAGAAACGGCGAAGACCACAAGTACTTTTCTGCGATCAGATTCGCCAATCTCCAAATCACATACGCGCAAGCGACAAACAGAAGGCACTGCGCAAACCAGGAAAGGCGCTGAAGAGTTCTAACATTGCGGAGCAGGCGGGAAATCTTATTTTGCTCCATGGATTTAACAATACATACTTAGGCTGTCTGGCGCAAACGTTTTGAAGAGCGGAGACTGGCAATTACAAAGATCGTAAGACTAGCTATGTAAATCGAAACCAGGATCGGCGTTACCAGGAAGTAATCAAAGATGGTGGTGGTTGTTTTTCCGGAATGGTAAAACGCAGAGGCAAGTATCACGAGTGAAACTCCCAGAATGTAGGACACAAATATTCCGCGAGCCTGGGCTCCGAACAGGCGCAGTCCGATAAAAAAAAGGAACCAGGGGAAAACCCAGAGTAATAAGGTAAACAGCGATCCATAAACAACATTGGACGGGACGGCTGTGCAAAGAAGTACATTCTGGGAAATGCTTGCCAGTAAGATCATCAAATAGAAGGGTCCCGTTGCCGGATGGTTCAGAAATAGATTCTTTATATGAAAAGTCTGTAGAATCGGTTTTTGCCGAAATACTTTTTCATCGTGCTCAGTGAGCACTCCCATAACAAAAAAGGGGAGGAGCACAATCAACGCTGCAAAGAGAATCTGGTACAGGTCTGTTACATTTTTTGCGGTGATGGGGCGGTAAGAATTCAAACAGAGTATTCCGGTTGCCGTGTAAAGATTGATCAGAATCAAGCCGATGATGCGCGCGCGGGGATTTCTTTGCAGTTTGCGAGTGTCCAGAGCGTTATGACCCCACGACACGAACAACCATCCGATCAAAACGTAGAGGATGCAATAAATAGTCCAGACAGGTATATTCGCGCCCAAAATCTTTAAGGGGACGGGAGCAAAGATTTGTCTCCAGATCACGAGCCAGGGAGAAAGTATCGCATATCCGACGTCAGCCGGTTCGCGATACGCGCTGCCGCCTAGGATCGCCAGGGAAATATAAGATACAAAACCCACAAGCAGTGAAAGTATGATCCCGATGATCGTTCTGTTGGAACCGATCGAAATACAAATCGCAGCCAGGATCACGACCGCAAAAAAAAGTACGAGATACAAAAGCGGAAGCACAAGGTCCAGATACGTTAAACCACCCATGAAAAAAAGAGTTGAAAATATGGGTAAAGAAGAAAAAAGGATAAGGCTGATAATAATGAAGGAGTGCAAAAATTTTCCCAATACGAGTTGAACATAAGAAAGGGGAGTCAATTCCAGAAGTTCGTACGTGCTTCTCTCTTTTTCCGTTGTAAAACTTGCTGCGCCGAGGATCAGCGATATGAGTCCGAGAAGAATAGACACGGCCACGACAAATGAAAAGAGGGTCAACTTGGCATTGCTGGAAAGAGTGACTGGATTGAAGGTAGAGGTTGTACTCGAACCAACTGCGACCAGAGCGATTGAGGCAAGAATTGCAATATAAACGGGAACCAGAAAGAAGATTTTTCGGGATCTCATTTCTTCCCGGAGCTGTTTGATGACCAGTGGATTTGCCAGGCGTTGTTTCATGCGACTTCACCTCTGGTAATTTTCATGAACAGATCTTCCAGATTCGCAGCAACCGGTTGAAACGAAGTAATCCGGAAATTTTCACGAACCAGAGCTTGCAGGATGGACGCAATTTCTTCATCGCTTTTTGTGCAAGCAAATTCGATGGAATCGGAATTTCGACTCACCGGATCTATTCCCATTCTCTTCAAGAATGCTTCGATCGCTTCCAGCGGTTCGATCGCGGTGAGGCGGTACTGGCGCGCGAGGTTTATGCGCGCTTCGATATCGGTAATGCTTCCTGAAATGACCAGTTGACCGCGTTCTATGATTCCGATGGATGTGCAGAAATCGGCAAGCTCCGCAAGAATATGGGACGAAATCAGGATTGTTTTGTTCATCTTTTTTAATTCTTTTAACAATTCTCTGATTTCGATGCGGGCCCTCGGATCCAGTCCGGATGCCGGCTCATCCAGCAGCAATAAAGCAGGATCGTGAAGCAGCGTTTTCGCGAGACACAATCGTTGTTTCATCCCGCGGGAAAGTGATTCGACCAGTTCCTGTTTCTTGGTGGTAAGGTCTGTGAGTTCCAGGACGTCATCGATCAAGCGGAGCCGTCTGTCGCGGGGAATTTGATAAGCTGCGCCGAAGAAATCCAGATATTCCCATACAACCAGATCCGGATAGACTCCGAATTGATCGGGCATGTATCCAATAATTTTTCGTACTTCGTGTGGCTCCACTTCCGGATCGAGTCCTGCGATCCGAATTTTTCCTGTGGTGGGCCTCAGCAGAGTCGCGAGCATCCGAATCGTTGTTGTTTTTCCCGCTCCATTGGGTCCGATGAATCCGAAAATTTCTCCTTTCCTGATCTGGAGATTCAAAGAATCCACGGCCTTCAAATGCCCGTACTGTTTGGTCACATTTTCAATCTCGATCATCGCTTCCTCAGTAGGTGATGCTCGGCAACCAGGGATTCATTACTATGGCATCAGGCGAATCGATATAAACGGCTATGTAGATCGTTGCTTCTGTTTTGCGTCCCCGGCCATTCACAATGAACTCTCCTTTTGCGTCATGGATTTCTCCAAAGAAAAAATGAGGATTTGAAAAAGAGACGGAATACAAATGAAGAAGGTCACGAAGATGCTTTTCGGCCCAGGGCGGATAGCGATCACTTTTCAGGGGGAGCGTGAAAGATGTCGTCGCCCCGGCCTTCAG
>JBKKAT010000119.1:0-3125 GCA_046714535.1 Acidobacteriota bacterium
CGATTGCGTCTTAGCTTGGTACGGACTTCCACATCCGGCCGCTGGGTTTCCAGCGGTTTGGGGAGGTTAGTGGGGGGAGGTCTGAGGGGCAAGCTGAGAAAAGTGTGGGAAATGTCCTAGAGAGTACCGTCCCCCTCAGTATCTGCCGCAACTGCTATAAGACAACACTGAGGATCTGACATACTAACCACGTAGGTATCAGCGCGAATCACTTCAAGCGCCAAACAAATCATAAAATGATTATCTCGTCTGCTGACCAATAAGGTTTGGCGATCCGCGAAATAGAGCGGGGCAACTGCGCGACAATCCAAGCGCCTAGCTTAGCCCCCCACCAACTAACAAAAAAGTCTTTAAACTACGCTCACCTTACAAGTGCGACAAGCTCAGGAGCCCTATCAGCAACTAATATAAAAGCACGCTCAAGAGCAGTCTCATTTTGAAATTCCTTAATACCGTTAAACTGCTTAACAGTCCAAGCAAGCAACAGAATCAAATCATGCCCACGAATATAACCCCTAGGATCTCCATCGAGAATTTTTATCCAACCTTCCAACTCAACATTAAAATCAGCCAACTCTTTAGCACGCTTATTAGCCGCCAACAAATTGACAACGTAAATCGCAGAATTAAATAATACAACATCACCACTTACCGAAAGTTGCTTTGTGGGATCCAGCCAAGTCAAACCCCAATCTTTTTTTCTGTCTGCGAGGCGCATCGCGAACAAAACCTTCAGAACATCAGCAATAGATGCTAGATACACATCCACATTTGTAATCTTAGAGCGTGTGGCGGTAATCAGAACATGAGAAATAATTTCTTTTGTGAAAAAATAAAGTTCTATACACGTATGCTCCGTCCACTTCAGTCGCGGTACATCTTCTAAGCAATCTAGCCAGTGATCCAAATCCTTATCAATAATGCATCGATACGCACATTCAAACTCAAGAGACGAAAGCTTCTTCGCTAACGCAAGAACACGCTGCTTATTTCCCGAACTTAAGTTATACTCCAGCAATGCTTCCGCGGGAACATTGACAGTACTTATATCGTAAATAACCTCTGAAAAATTCCCAGCCCCACCCAAACAAACGGAAAACACATCTTTATCGTACTGCCCCTCAACATATACATCCTTTAACTCCGGCTCCAACTCATAGCGAGTCAGCAACTCGTTAATGGTACGGCGAGTTTCATTAGACATTATTATTCACCAACTTGACCACTCGATCCTTATGCTGGGCCAACAGCTCAATAGAGTGAGAGGCAAATACAAACTGAATATCAGCTCCCTCTGTAATCTCCAAAAGAGTTTTTATCAACTTCCTCTGCCACTTAATGTTAAGTGATATTTCAGGCTCGTCAATCATAAAAACGCAAGCCTTATCTCTACCAGTCAATACATAACACAGCAGCAATAACAACTGTTGCTCACCAGATGAGAGATGCCCAGCCTCTAAGGGAACACCTCCATGCGTGCTTAAAATACGAAAACCACTTCCGAGTTTGAATTCAATTTCTTTATCAGTTAGAAAATCATTAACGATTTTTATGAAACGGTGCAATACAGTGTAAATCGGATTTACAGCCTCGATACGACCTTTTAAGCTATCAATATATGGTTTCAAAAGCCCAGCAGCTAAAATTCTTTTTGATTTAGGTTTAGCAATAAGCGACTTTCTAAATTCAGCGAGTGATAATGGCACAGCTAGATCATAGACGGCCAACTCAGCTGTTCTTGCCTCAATTTCAGATAGCAGCTTGAGCAAAGCATCCGATTGCGGAGCAACGTCCTGAGTATTCGAATCAGAAGACACTAGATGCTTTAATACATTAACATAAACACTATGAACATTCTCAACACCTAAACTTACACTTTGTAAAGCTTTAGCGGAAACCCACTTCGCTGCCGAATTCAATGCTTGAGAAAGAGCAATTTCACGAGAACGCACGACTAGATCGTTTATTCGCTTTAGCTCCTCATACCTCATCACGCGCCTCAACTCGACCTCGTCGCCAGGATCAGATACCGCATCGCAATCCAAACGTCGATCAGCATTCAGAATAAACATAGTTGGAGCATACTTTTTCAGCGCCGCCAAATAAGTATATTTACTATAGACCTCGTATGACCCACCATGCCGAATATTCGATTTTACTATCAGCTTATTCCTAGAAACATTACCATCCCACTCAGCGCTTGGCACATCTAATACGTAGCCTCTCCCCTCTAATTCTTCAAGATTGGAGTAATCCGCGCTTGCTCGCTTCTCTGGATCAAAAACCCACTTACCTAAAAGCTCATCCCCTTTATGAATTTGAAAAGTTAAAGCCTTACTAAGCCCCTCATAAAAGTCCCCGTCTTCTGAAGGCTGTCTGGCCGCAGTTAGTACAACCCCACTTTCAAGAAGGACCTTCAAGTAGCCGAAAGGTGCGTTATATAGCGCATTTCGGTGCCCCCTATCATTAGCAGCAGATAGCATATGAAACACTAGCCGCAAGACTGTGCTTTTACCTACCCCATTATCGCCGTACAAAATTGCCGCATTTGAAAGAGCACCTGACGATGGCAAACTATAGGAATAAACACCAAATAATTTTTCTACGTAAATCGATGATATAAGTGGAACATCCATTTTATATTCTCCAATCAAACTCAAATCAAAAAAACTTAAAGCTAGAAACGACAATTAAAATCTCAACCCCACACCTTACACATCTAAAGTAATCAAATATATTTTCATACACCTGATTTGATGAGGGTTTTCGAAGCTCCACCCGCTTTAGCCTAGGATCAATGAGTACAGATTATGCTGGCCGTTTAGCATCAGCAAGAAATATTCGCCGATCTCGTAGCGACTTAAGTGCGCTGAGCACACGCAGAAATACGACTGAGCAGGATATAGGGGTCGGACCACGATGTGTGATGCATTGGCCGCCTACAGATACTGAGAGTATTTCGACAGCGTCTCTGGTTAGACGTGTTAAATGGAACAGACCAAGCCTCCCCGACACTCAAACCCCATCCCTGATAAACTGCGCCCCATTCGCCTCGCAAACTCAGATCCCCCATGCCCCTACAATCCGCTCCCCTCTCCCGCCGCTTCTCCGTCGCCCCGATGATG
>JBKKAT010000120.1:0-2778 GCA_046714535.1 Acidobacteriota bacterium
AACAGACCGTTTCTGATTGAACTACGTATTCTGGTTCAGAGTCGTCTTCAGTTTTTTTGCAATTTTTTCTGCGGCGTCCTTTGTCAACTTCTTTTTGGGATCGCCATGATAAACACCTTCTGCCGGAATTTTTAACTGGGCTGTTGTGCCGGCGCCGGCGTTTTCATATGTGGCTGTGTAGTAGCCCCCCGTTGGACCCGTGATCGATTTGAAATCCCAGTGTCTTGACATTCTTCCTCCTTGTTGCGGACTGGAACGGGACGCCCGCGCTCCGTTACTATATCATTATCGTCTATGAAGATCGTGGTGGTTGGCGGCGGTCCTGCCGGTCTCTATTTCGGGATTCTTGCGCGGAAAGCGCTACCGAATTCCGGGATAACAATTCTGGAAAAGAATGCTCCTGAGGTGACCTGGGGATGGGGCGTCGTTTTTTCCGATGAAACGCTGGAGAATTTTGAGGAGGCGGATCAGGAAAGCTATCGGCAGATCACAGAAACATTTGCACGCTGGGACGATATTGATGTGCATTTTAAGGGTCGCATCATCCGGTCCGGTGGACACCGTTTCTTTGGAATTCGCCGAACCCGTTTGCTCCAAATCCTTCAGAATCGCTGCCGTCAGTTGGGCGTTCAATTGCTTTTTAACAAAGATGTTGACCGGGTGGATCCCGGCGCCGACCTGATTGTTGCTGCGGATGGAATCAACAGTAAAATCCGGTCGCAGTATTCCGATTTTTTCCGCCCCAATATCCTGAGCGGAAAAAACAAATATACATGGCTTGCCACAACGAAGATTTTTGAATCTTTCAAATTTTTTGTTCGCGAAAATGAGCATGGAACCTTCGTCGTTCATGCCTACCCCTTCGATAAGGATATGAGCACTTTCATCGTGGAAACGGATGAATCTTCGTGGCGCAAAGCCGGTCTCGAAAATGCAACGGAACAGGAGAGTGTTTCATATTGTGAAACGCTATTTCAAAATGAGCTCGAGGGGCACCGGCTGGTTTCGAACAAATCTTCCTGGATCAGTTTCCGGAGGGTGAAAAATGAAACATGGCATCACAAAAACATTGTTTTAATCGGCGATGCCGCTCACACCGCTCATTTTTCCATTGGATCGGGAACAAAGCTGGCGATGGAAGATTCGATTTTGCTCGCGCAATCGTTGAAGGAAAACAGCTCGATTCCGGAAGCTCTGGCCGCTTACTATGATCGCCGCTGGCTCGACGTTGCCAAATTGCAAAGAGCAGCAGAAGTGAGCCAAACTTTTTTTGAAGACATTCAGCGGTGGAAGGACTTCGATCCGGAGCCCTTTGCTTTTAAATTGCTTTGCCGCAGCAAACGAGTCACGCATGAAAATTTGCGGGTGCGGGATGAAAAATATATTGCGCAAGTGGATCGATGGTTCGCGGATCATCATGGTTGCAAAGATGTAACTCCTGCTCCCCCACCCATGTTTACTCCGTTTCAATTGCGCGAATTGCGGTTGATGAACCGGATTGTAGTTTCGCCGATGTGTCAGTATTCGGCGGAAGACGGAACTCCCGATGACTGGCATCTGGTGCATCTGGGAAGCAGAGCGATCGGCGGAGCGGGTCTGGTATTCGCGGAGATGACGGATGTCTCGCGCGAAGGCCGCATTTCTCCTGGATGCGCCGGAATGTATCGTCCGGAACATATTCCCGCCTGGAAAAGAATCGTGGATTTTGTGCACAAGAACACCGGCGCTCATATCGGGATGCAGCTGGGCCATGCGGGACGCAAAGGTTCTACAAAATTAGAATGGGAAGGCGGAGATGAGCCTCTCGAAGAAGGGAACTGGCCTTTGATGTCGGCCTCTCCCCTTGCGTGGGGCGCCAAGAATCAGCAGCCGCGTGAAATGAATCGGAAGGACATGGATCTCGTGATCGCGCAGTTTGTGCGCGCTGCAGAAATGTCAAACGAAGCGGGATTTGACATATTGGAACTGCATTGGGCGCACGGTTACCTGCTCGCCTCCTTTATATCACCGCTGACCAATATCAGGACCGATGAATATGGCGGGTCCGCGGAGAACCGAATCCGTTTTCCGTTGGAAGTTTTTGATGCCGTCCGAAAAGTCTGGCCCGGCGAAAAACCGATCTCTGTGAGGATATCGGCGCACGATTGGGTTCCGGGTGGAATGGATCCTGCGCAAGCTGTGGATGTCGCGCGATTCCTGAAAAAGCATGGGTGCGATATCATCGATGTCTCCAGCGGTCAAACATCCCCTCTTGCGGAACCGGTTTATGGTCGTATGTATCAAGCCCCTTTTGCAGATCGAATTCGCAATGAAGTGAAAATGCCCACCATGAGCGTGGGAAATATTCAGAATTGGGACCACGTAAATACATTGCTGGTCTCGGGCGCCTGCGACTTATGTTGTCTCGCCCGTCCTCATTTGTATGATCCGTATTTGACACTTCACGCTGCGGCAGACCAGAACTTCGATGTACCCTGGCCCAATCAATACTTACCCGCTAAACCCGGCCGTAGAAAATAGGGTAGCGCAGGCATTCTGCCTGCATAGGGGACCGCAGGCATCTTGCCTGCTCCTATTCGTATCGCAGCGAAACCAACGGATCTACTTTGGATGCGCGAACCGCCGGAATATAACAGGCGAGCGCGGTGACTGCCAGAATCGCCAACGTCACGAGTGCAAAGATCAGTGGATCTCCTGGCCGCACCTGGTAAAGCAAATTCGTCATCAACCTTGTTAATCCCACCGCGCCCATCAGACCCACAGCAGCACCGATAATCG
>JBKKAT010000121.1:0-8888 GCA_046714535.1 Acidobacteriota bacterium
ATATATTCTACCCAGGTAATGGCTATCGAATAGGCTTCTTCTCCGGTTGAACAGCCGGGAATCCAGATCCGGACCGGGATGTCATCCGATTTTTTTTTCAGAATTTGGCCGTAAATTTTGTCTTTTAAAGCATCGAATCTCCTGGGATCGCGGAAAAATTGTGTGACGTGAATAAAGATATCGCGATGGAGTGCTTTCAATTCGGCAGTATCCTTCGCAAGGCGTTCCGCATAGTCTTTCAATTTCTGAATTTTCAGTATGGCCATGCGGCGTCTGAAACGACGTTCGATCGTGCTGTATTTATAAACGGCAAAGTCAATACCGGTTGCATCGCG
This sequence comes from Acidobacteriota bacterium, assembly GCA_046714535.1. Lineage (GTDB taxonomy): Bacteria > Acidobacteriota > HRBIN11 > JAKEFK01 > JAKEFK01 > JAKEFK01. The sequence continues at coordinate 336 of JBKKAT010000121.1, forward strand.
CAGGAGACGAAAAATCTCTGTTGGATCATCTATCGTCGCAGAAGGAATCGTTTGAGAAAGTTGTAGCTCATTACCGTTCATATAAGAATGCTTCGCAATCCGAACCAGCTCCCGGGCAATCCCTTCGACAGAAAGTATGAAATCGACACCTCCGGCGTCTATAGCGCTTTGCGGCATTCCTGAATGGATCGCGGACCGGGGATCCTGGGCAAAGGTAATCCCACTTTCAGCCTTAAGTGCCTTTAATCCCAGTGAGCCGTCAGACCCAGCGCCGGATAAAACCACACCGGCACACCGGCTCTGACAATGTTCCCCAAGGGAGCTGAAGAACCGGTCAATCGGATGATGGGATCCGTCAGTTTCCATCCGTGCCCCGATCTGCAATGCTCCATCCTTAAGTGTGATGCTTGCGTTTTCCGGCAGCACATATACGCAGTTGGCCTGGATTTTCATCCCGTGTTTTGCAGTCGTAACCGGAAGCTTCGTGCTGCGGGAAAGGATCTGCGGTAACGAGCTTTTGTGGTCTGGGTGCAGATGCTGGACTAATATCAGAGCGAGCCCCGGCTCGGCCGGCAAAGACCCGAGCAGGTCCTGAAGCGCCTTCAGACCCCCAGCCGATGCTCCAACGCCGACTACGAGGAACCCTGATTTTTCCGAAGTCTTCGAGGGCTTGCCAATCCTGGTCTCCTTTCGCCGGCGCGTGGTTTTCTTTTTGGGCATTTTGAAAATTGAACGAGATTAAGAATTCATCTTGAAGCTGATCTCCAGAGCATTCCGAAGCTGGTCGCGAGAAAAAGGTTTTGAAAGAATGTTGAACTCGTAAGAATCGCTTTTCCATGCCAATTCTTTTTTGCTTGAAGCCGTTATGAACAGAACCGGAATACGCTGCCGCTGGTAGATCGTCTTTGCTGCCTCAAATCCGTTGGTTCCACCTTGAAGACGAATGTCCATAATGACAAGATCCGGAATGCTGTCCTTCGCAAGCCGAATCGCTTCTTTGCCGCTCGAAGCAATCCCTTCAACCAGAATTCCCAGATCTTCCAACTGCATACTGAGATCCATCGCCACCAACGCTTCATCTTCGGCGATGATGACTCTCTTCTCGTTGAAGGACATATAGAAAAAATGGGCGCAAACATTTAACGCGATTCGGTTTTATTGTACAATACTGCGACTCTCCCAGCGAAACACAAGCAAGCCTGGCACAAACCTCTCTACTCCCTCATACTTTCTTTAAATACGACGAACTGGTTCAAGGTTTCCGCTTGAAGTGGTTCTTGCTGTAGATCTGCATCTCCTTACCCGGCTCGGCCAGTTCGAAAGTTTCAACAAACTCATCCGGGGAAAGAATCTCGTAGGTTTCGCGAGCTTTCCAGTCATTACTGAAGTTCTCGAACTGCTCGCTATCAAATACAAGTTTGTTCGGACTGCTTGCCGTACTGTTTAGAACATACTGGTTGATAAAACCTTCCTGATGAAACTGTCGCAGCACAAGAGTCCCGCGTTTACGATCGTAACTGACGAAACTCCAGTGCTCGTGATCGTCACCTTTTTGTTTTTCGGTTGGAGGATAGGTTGAAACGTTTTTTTCATGAATGTAGCGATCCTTGAGCACAAAAGAATACGAGCGCTGAACTGTTCCAGATCCCGGCTGCCCTTCAGAAGTTCCGTCCCATTCACCTACAAGAAATCGAACCGGTTGCCACACGTCAGGCTTTTTCTCCTGGGCGGACACTACAGAACTGATGATCCAAATGCAAAATGCAATTCCCAGGCATTTCGCTCGATAGTTAAAAGATGTTCGATTCATAACATCCCTCTCAGGTCAGAGATTTTTTGTCCGGAAACAAAGTGGACATTCCCAAATAGGTCCTCACATCTTCTATTACACAAACGAAGGCTGATTCTTTAAAAACTGGCACTAAATGCCATAAAAATAAGGGACAAACATCTTAGCCCCGCAACTGCACGTTTTCTGGGGCAAATGCAAATGCTTGCCGGCAATCTAAGATAAGGGAAGCAAGGCGTAAAGAAAGCCGTTACTGCATCCCGCATAGATGAAATCTTCCGATGCCCCCAGCATTCTCACAACTCCTTTAACCTGCGTTGACCAAACCTGCTGGCCAGTCAAAGAATCAAAGGCCGATACGTGACCAGCAGCGCTTCCAACAACCACGAGATTTTGCCAGAGTAAGGGTCGATACGTATCCCAATACGATCCTTCAGGAGATGGCTGCTGCCATACCTCTTTGCCTTCTGAATCGATGCATCGCAATGTGGGTTTTTCCGCGTCGTTCCATTCAAGAAACACCACATTCGCGCCGACCGACAACAGTTTCCAGCGCACCACACCAGTAGTCGGAAATGAACGTGTTATTTTTCCCGTATCCAGGGCCATTCGGTAAATCTTTTTCCCTTGGGTTGCAACAAGAAGGGAATTGTTGTGAACAACGAGATCACTGGTGATTTGCACCGAAAGCTGATGAGACCAGATCTCCCGATGGGTCTGCGCGTGAATTGCTCGAACGTTTCCGGACCGCCCGGCGTAAATGATCCTGTCGTTCACCAGAACGGGCGAAGAGGGGAAAATAAATTTTTCGATTGTCGAAGCTCTTTCAACGGGTGTGACAGGCTTACCGGTTTCGATATCCAGGCCAACCAGCGATTCCCGAAAGCTCATCGCGTACACTCTGGTTTGATCCGACAGAATCGTGCCGGCTACGCCATTTTGCAAATCGTATTTCCATTTTAGATCTCCAGTGACTGGATGAAACGCGTATAAATGACCGACGGCGTCCGGTTCGCGCAAATCGCTGCCGATCACAACCGCATTGGCGGTCACAACAGGTTCTGAATGAAATTCATTCGCTGGTCCATCCAGTGACGTGTCGTATTTCCAATTCAGTTCACCGGTCACCGCATTCAGCGAATAAACAACTCCGTCACAGGAACCAAAATACAGATTCGTCCCACGAACTGTGGGCGTTCCAAAAAGTCAGCCGCCGGTTTTGAACTCCCAGACTACCGGAGATTCCGGCGCAGCTTTTACAGGGGAGCGTTCCAAAAACAGACAGATCAGAAACACCAATAAAGATAAGACTCGCGCCAACCGGCCGATCGAAATGCTACTTTTTGCGCGGGTCATCTGAAGGATTCACATAATTGATTTGCCATGGTCCGACACCGTGAAGTTGAATTATGGTTTCTCCTTTCGTCATCGCAAAGTGATTCATCTTGGGGGCCATGAATCCGAACGTGCCTGCCGGCATAGCATTCAACTTGGATTCATCAAATTTTTCGCCCATTCCAATCTGAAACGTGCCGGCAATAACGGTGATATGTTCTACTGCGGGATGTGAATGCGGCGAAATCCGGTATCCGTCCGGCATTGAAAGTCGCAGCGTAAACAAACCTTCCTTGGCGGGATCGCCCTCCAACACCGACACTTTAGCTCCGGCTGGCAGAGAAGCCGGACCGTTCGTCCACTGAATCTTGTCGGGAGGAAACAACCCATGATCTGCAGCTCCAACCGACAGAGCGAAAAAAACGAACAGCAAAGTAAGGCTCGAAGTTCTTTTTTTCATATGGATCTCCTCAGGTCAAAATAGCACCACCAATCCTATACATCCAATATATATTTCAAATAGATCGCATACAGTAAATATATGGACGTCCAACGGGGCCGCTTTCGCTGAAATCTTGATGCTGAAAGTATGCCATTCCTGCATCCTGAATAGATGTCGCCTTCACAATCAATCCAAATCACGGATTAAACCCAAATAACGGGCATATCCTAATTAGCTCCTGAAATGGGTCCGATTAATGAGTTTTGGTCACACTTTCACATCTCAGAAAATCGTGACCGCAAATCGATTCGTCAGACCCATAATAGCTATTGCTATATTATAATAGATTATCTAAAATCATATTATGATTAAGACAAAAGTAACACAAACAGGACAGTCAGTTGTACCAGCCGAAATCCGCAAGATCTTCGGCATCGATAGGCATTCGATCCTGATCTGGGAAACTGACGGCAAAACCATAACCGTGATTCCTTCACCCAGGAATCCGATTCAAGGATTAAAAAATTTTTCAAAAAATAGAAATCTTCGAAAAGCTTTAATCCGCAGCAGAAGAGAAGATGACAGTCAAAGATAATTGCTTACTGGACACCTCTGCTCTGTTTGCATACACGGATGGTGAAGAGGGCTCGGGACTTGTCGAAAAAGTGCTGGAGGACGCGGAGAAGGGAAAACAGCGAGCCTACATTTCTGCAATCACGGTCATGGAGCTCTACTACATTACTCATCAAGAGATAGGGGAAGATGCGGCTCGAGAGCTTGTGATACTGGTAAGATCGCTTCCGGTTCAAGAATTACCATTGTCCGAAGACTTGATTTTGCCTGCCGGTGACCTGAAAGCTCGCTACGGCATTTCGGTTGCGGACGCGTGGATTGGCGCAACCGCAAAGATTCATGGCCTGAACCTGATTCACAAGGATCCGGAGTTTGAGCCATTGAAAGAGGAGCTCTTGCTGACCGAGCTTCCGTATAAAGGAAAAAGAGTTCGATAAGTTGCAGCGTTCTATAGGAATATTGTCGCCGAAAAGTTGGAACGAATTGAGCTATGCGGATGGTTCCGACGTTTTAACAATCTGGTTTTTTTCCAGTGAAGGACTCGCGGGAAACATTCCATCTGTCCGGTTGCAGGATAAGGAATCCCACGGACGAACATTCTCACGCCGATAAAGGCTCCGTTCTCGAGTGATATTCATGGCATATGTCTTGCTAGAACCAAACAAGTAGAATCGATGGACCACTTAAAGTCCGACTTAAAGCATGCGCTACGAATTTTAACGAAGCGTAAAGCGTTATCCGTTGCCGCCATCTTAACGCTTGCGCTCGGTATCGGCATTAACACAACCATTTTCAGCCTGGTGCACGGCATCTTGCTGCGTCCTCTGCCATATCCCGCTTCGGAAGAAATTCTATCGGTTATTACTTCATGGCCGCAGAAAGAACGTTCCGGTTTTTCCCCTGCAAATTTTTTGGATGTCCGCGAACGTGCTACAACCTTGCGGCACATCAGTGCCTATGGTATCTGGAGCTATGACGTAAGCGGTGATCATGAACCGGAAAGCCTGACCGCTTGTCGCGCCACGTACGGGTTCTTTGAAGTGCTCGGGGTTCAACCGCTTTATGGTCGCACCTTTCTTGCAGATGAGGAAACCGATGGAAAACATCGCGTAGTCATTCTTAAAAACTCGCTGTGGAAACGAAAATATGGCGGCAATCCAAACCTCGTTGGACGAAGCATTCTGTTGGACGGTGTTCCTCACACGGTTGTTGGAGTCATGCCTGAAAAATTTGCTGAACCTCCTTTCGTCGATATCTGGACGCCTCTTGTTTTTTCAACGGAACAAAAGGCGCAGCGAGGTTCCGCTTACCTGGAGGCAATTGCCAGATTGAAATCCGGAGTGTCCCGATCGAAAGCACAGTCCGAAATGAACACGCTCGGCTCTTCTCTCGCCAAAGATTATCCGCAATTCAACGCAGGCATCGGAATCAACTTAATACCAACCGCAGAAGCATTGACCGGTTCCATCAAGCCAACGCTGTTGGTTTTGTGGAGTGCTGTAATTTTTGTTTTGCTCGTTGCCTGCGCGAATCTTGCGAACCTGATGCTTGTATCCACCATCTCACGCGACCGCGAATTTGCGCTGAGAGCCGCGCTCGGCGCATCATCCAGACGCCTCAGCAAACAATTGTTGACCGAGTGCATGCTGCTTGCAATCATCGGAGGTTCTCTTGGAATCCTCTTTTCACTTTGGGCGATTCCTGGTGTTGTTGCGTTAACTCCTGAAGACACACCGCGCATCGGAGAAGTCGAACTGAACGGCACCGTGCTTCTATTCTCCTTATTACTCTCCATCGCATCAGGAGTCGCATTCGGATTAGCGCCCGCGTTCCGTATAGGGAGACACAATCTATCTCGCTTTCTTAAAGAAGGGACATCGGTCGCGAATGCAGGACCTGGCCGGGTTTCTTTCCGCAATTTTCTGATGAGCGCCCAGATGGCAGTCGTTCTTGTACTTCTCGTTGGAGCCGGTTTGATGATTCGAAGTTTCGACCGTCTGCGATCGGTAAATCCGGGATTTAATGTGGACAAACTTTTGAATCTGCAAGTCTTTCTGCCACAAACACGTTATCGGGACCCGGACGCTCGTCGAGATTTCAGCTCATCGATGTTGGAAAAGCTTAGGACTTTGCCGGACGTGGAATCGGTTGCGATCGCTAGTCCGGCTCCTTTTGATTCAATACCGCATCTGATCGACACGGGATTTAGAATCGAGGGCCTACCTCCGTTCCGCACAGGGGAAGAGCCAATCGCATCGTATACACGCGTATCAGAAGATTATTTTCGGACCATGCGCATTCCGATCCGCAAAGGACGTTCCTTTCGAACGACGGATCATCAAAACGCGCCGCGTGTCGCGATGATCAATGAATCAATGGAAAAGAAATTTTGGCCGCACAAAGGGGCAATCGGGCAGCGGATCATTTTAGGAATTCGGCAGCCAATGACATTCGAAATCGTCGGAGTTGTGGGATCCGTAAAACAGGTGAGCTTAAGTTCTGAAGATCGTCCGCAAATTTACGTTCCTTTTCAACAAAGTCCTTCCGGAGCGATTACAGTCATTGTACGGACAAAGGGGGCTCCCGAAAATTCGATCTCAGGTTTGAAACGTCAGTTCTGGGCTGTTGATCCGATGCTCCCTGCCGAACATTTGTCCACCACGAAACATCTTGTTTTGCAATCCTTGCACCGGCCTCGTTCGAATACTGTGTTGCTCTCTTTATTTGCAGGAATCGCATTTCTGCTGGCGATGATCGGGTTGTACGGTGTGATTGCTTATTCAGTTTCGCAGCGCACCCGGGAAATTGGGTTGCGAATGTCGCTCGGAGCTCAACGCGGCGCCATTCTTCGAATGCTCTTAACTCAAGGGCTTCGCATGACATTGATTGGGGTCGCGACGGGAACTGCAGGTGCTCTCGCAGTGACGCATTTGATTTCCAGTTTGCTCTTCAACGTAAGCTCGCGGGACCCCTTTGTTTTCGCAATTGGCGCGGGTTTGATGACAGCTATCTCGATGATCGCATGCTACATTCCCGCGCGACGCGCCATGAAAGTCGATCCCCTGGTGGCACTTCGCTACGAATAGAAAAAATGATCCGCTATTTGCTCACTCTTTTTTGAAACTTTGCAGGACTCGTGCAACTTCTTCGTCATCTCTACTGTGGTAAAGAAAAATAGGAATATGCCCTGGTAGGGTATTGGCAAAATCCTTTCGCAACATCAGACCTTTCCACTTCAACAGCATGGAAGCTCCCAGGGAGTGCCCCACCAAAATAATCTCCCCGTTGATCGCGGAAATTTCTTCGCCGATCTGCTGTCCCCATCCAAAATCCGGAGTGTCCTCATCGTGCATTTCGGGGTAACGCACTTTGTAAGTTGCCCCCAATGCCTCTTGTAACGAAGCTGCCTGCTTCGCGTCTGCATCGTATCCTCCCTCTCCTCCGCCATGGATAAACAAAACTTGCTTCTTTTCCATTTGTGTCCCGACTAAGGTCCATTATTCATTGTATGGTACATCTTCCGGTTTTGTTCTAACCTTGACCAAAGACAAACAATCAACTTGCAAGATTGTTTCAGGAGTCGTCATGAAAATAAAAGCCTTCGCTATTAAACGGGCGGGTGGAAAGGCGGAACCGTTTCGGTATGAAAGAAAGCTCGGCAGAAATGACGTCCTGGTGAAAATCACCCATTGCGGCATTGCAAGAGGAGACATTCAGATCATAGACAACGACTGGGGCGACACAAAATTCCCCCTGGTTCCCGGTCATGAAATCATCGGTACAGTTGAAGAAACTGGAGCAGAGGTCCGTAACCTGAAGAATGGCGATCGGGTTGGTATCGGTTATCAGCAGGAAGCTTGTTTCGCGTGTCATCTTTGCAAAGAAGGCTATGAACAATTTTGTCCCAAACAAAAAGTTATTGCAGTTAACTCATACGGCGGGCTGGCAGAGCATATTGTTGTTGATTGCAGATTTGCATTCAAACTATCGCCAAAACTTGAGTCAGCCAAGTCTATTCCTCTGCTGTCCGCAGGCCTCACCGTTTACTCAGCGATCATCGCCGCAAGATTGGCAAAGGACTCGGTGGTCGCGGTGTTGGGCGTTGGAAGCCTTGGTCATTTGGCAATCCAGTTTCTTCGCAAGATGGGACATAAGGTTTCAGCCTTCTCCCATTCTCCTAAGAAGAGGGAGATCATCGACCGGTTGGGAGCGGAATACATAGACAGCTCAAGTTTGAATCATCTCAAAGGTCGCAACAGACAATTTGATTTCATTCTTTCAACGTTGAATGTGGGTTTTGACCTGGACGCATATTTGAAAATGCTGAAGCCACAGGGGAAATTGTGTCTGGTTGCCCAGCCCTTAGAAAAGATGTCCATGAGCGTTGGTTTACTGTACGATTACGCGCATCGAA
>JBKKAT010000122.1:0-6242 GCA_046714535.1 Acidobacteriota bacterium
GTGCTGGTTGTCGATTCGCAATACAGGGATCTGGCCCCCGGCATTGTAGAAAAAATTAAGTCGCTTACAGATAAGCCGGTGAAGTACCTCATCAATACTCACCACCATCCGGATCATGTCGGAGGAAACGAATTCTTCATTGGATTTGCATCGATCATTGCGCATGACAACGTCCGGAAAAGAGTTTTGGAATCACCGCGTCGCATTCTGGAAGACTACCCAAAACGATTGGAAGATGCCAAAAAGAAGGGAAACGCGGATACGGTTAAGTGGCTCGAAGAGCAAATGGCCTGGGCAAAGAAAATCAAAGTGGAAGAGATTGCTGCTCCCTTTCTAACCTTCGATTCCGAATTCCGCCTGCATCTGGGCGGTGAAACGATTCATGTGTGGCATACGCCGCCAGCCCACACGGATGGTGATGGTGTTGCGTATTTTGAAAAGGCAAAAGTGGTGCACATGGGTGATCTGTTTTTTCATAAAGCTTTTCCTTTCATCGATGTGAAAGGCGGGGGCTCACCTCAAGGTTACCTAAAAGCGATCGACAAAGTGATCGGCCGGATTCCCGCGGATGCGACGATTATTCCGGGACATGGAGAGGTAACGAACCTCGATGGACTCAAAGGTTTCCGCAAGTATCTTCAGGAGTTAAACGACGCGGCCGCAAAAGCAAAAGCCGTGGGAAAATCAAAGGAAGCTTTTGTGAAGGAACTTGATTTCCCCGCGTACAAAGAATGGCGTGGCTATCCGGATCGCCTCAAAGAAAATGCAGAAGTCGCCTATGATGAGGCGCGCTAAAAGCATGTTGTTCGCCAGGAGGGGGAGTCTGGTGGATACTCTTCTCACATGACTAGTCTTCGGCGGCTTGCATCAAACTACAGCCTTTTGGTGGCGGGCGAGACGCTGAGTAAATTCTTCTCGTTCGTCGCTTTCATGTATCTGGCCCGAATTCTTGGTCCAAGAAACTACGGCTACATGGAATTCACGCTCGCAGTCATGGTCTTCTTCACGTTGTTTGTCGATATGGGTTCGGGACCCTGGGGAGCCCGCCAGATTCCTCAAAATCCAAACAAGATACCGGAAACAGTAACGTCCGTGGTACTGCTCCGGTTGATGTTAGCTTTTGTGGGATTCCTGTTGCTCTATCTGTTTTCGCGCAGCCTATTGGAAGAAGTGCCGCGCAAACTGCTTTTGATTTATGGAATCACGCTGTTTGCACTTCCAGGATTCCTGCAATGGGTATTTCAGGGGCTACAGAACATGCGATGGGTGGCCTGGGCAACGGTGGTCCGCCAGTTTTTCTTTTCTTTTTTGATATTCGCTACCGTCCGTCGACCGAAAGATGTGCTGGCCATTGGATGGATCGAATGCGTTTCTGTGGCCGCTGTAGTTGTTTTCATTGTTGTGACTTACCGGAAAGTGGTCGGATCTTTTGAGGTTCAATGGAACCCTGAAACTTTCAAACGCGGGGTTTTGCAATCTGCACCCATCGGTTTCAGCGAGCTGTCCTGGGCGTTTATCTGGTATTCGGCGACCGTCATGGTGGGTCTGATCGTTGGGGGCCGCTCACTCGGTTGGTTTGGGGCCGCGCATCGTCCGATTATGGCGATGCACACATTTGTGTTTCTTTATTTCTACAACTTGCTCCCCGCGATTGCCCTATCTATGCAAGAATCCACGGATGTCTTGCGAAAACTTCTGAGCAGGTCGCTGGCATTGTCCTCATGGACTTCGTTGTTTGCCGCTACGATGGTAACGATTTTTGCCGAATATATTTTGACTTTCATTTTCGGCACTCAGTACGAAAAAGCTGTTACAACTTTCCAGATTCTAATCTGGGTGCTGGTGACAATGATGATTTCCGGACATTTCAGCTACACACTTGTGGGATGGAATTTACAAAAACTTCATCTGATTAGTTTTCTAGCTGCACTGGCTGCGAGCATGCTGCTCAGTGCGTTCCTCATTCCCCGTTACGAAATCATCGGCGCAGCGCTCACCATTCTGGGTTCGATTCTCGTTAAAGGAATTTTGGCCTGGTACTTCGTAAGGCGGCATATCACTGCAGTTCCGCTGATGAGGCATCTGATAAAACCGCTTGCGCCTACCATTTTGTCACTCGCCCTCTACTGGAGTTTTCCGGAAGCGCATCCTGTGCTTTTTGCAGGATTCGTTCCGCCTCTTTTCGCCGCCAGTCTGGTTCTTCTGCAACCCGATTTGTTTATGCGCCTTCGGCTCGCATGGAAAGATTGATCCATGAGAAGATCCGATGTCCTGAAAACACTCCCAATAGCCAAAGATGATTTTGTGGTTGAAATCGGCTCAGGTCCAGCCCCCTTTTCTCGAACCCAATTGATTCTCGAAAAATTTCCCTTCGAAAACCTGGAGCGTTGGGGAAGTGTTAAACGGACAGCCCCCATGGTGCAGGCCGATGCACTCAGAATTCCGTTGAAGGATCAGTCCTGTGACCTGTTATTCGTCTCTCATGTTTTGGAACATCTGGACGAGCCGGAATTTTTTCTGAAAGAAGCGCAGCGTTGCTCAAGGAAAATTTACCTTGAATTTCCAACTTTCTATAGAGAGTTCATGTACGCATGGTCCTTTCATAAATGGGTTGTGGAAATTCAATCATTCAGGTTGATCTGTTATCGAAACGACATTCCTCAAATATTTCATGATTTCTTTCACAAAAACTATGATCTGCTCTTTCATATCTGGAACGAGGAAAGATTTGAGGAACTGAATAGCTTCCTGTACGCCGAGACCGCTTCCCTGTCGGTTGAAATCTCCACTCAATCCGCTCTGGAAGTGGCGATCGAACGTGGCTATAAAGGGAATCAAAAAGTAAATTTTGCAGAAACCAGTAAGCGATCTTATTCGGCGTTGGAACTAGTGGGTCTACTTATTTACAACATGCTCCCACAAAGCATCCTCCGATGGAAACAGAAGTATTCGGAAAGACAGAATGAAAAGAAGTCCTTCGAAATCGATTCCGCGTTGTTTGAAAAATTCCAATGCCCGCGATGTCGTTCGGTTGAATTGAAACGATCGATAACCGCGATTGAATGCGGTTCCTGCAGCGCGCTGTTTCCGGCGATTCAGGGAATCTATCATTTCGAACCGCCGGAAGAGCCGCCCCGCAGAGACACAGAGATATTTCTTTAAAATTCTTGTTCGAAAGCACGAAAATCACGATTAGCAATACGGAAATAAGATTTACTCCTTCTGACCTCTGCGCCTTTGCGTCTCTGCGGTGCGGCTATCGACGTGTTATGATGGGATTAACATGGGTGCCCGGATCCTTATTGTCGAAAATGACCGCTTCATCCGAGAACAGCTCAACGATGCTCTCGAAAAAGCCGGCTATGAAACAAGCGTGGCCTCTGATGGGATGGAGGGGTTACAACTCAACCAGAGAATTCATCCGGACCTGATCCTGCTGGATCTGGTTCTGCCGGGATTGGATGGTTACAGGTTTTGCAGATATTTGCGGCAGGACCCGGCTTCCGCGCATACTGCAGTAATCGTGCTTTCGGGATTGCCGGAAGAAGAACTCCAAAAACAGGTTGAAGGGGGCGCCGATGCAGTCTTAATAAAAGAGGCCATGCCCGACCTGATTCCCAAGTTGCTTCCGGTGATCCAACAGGTTCTTGCCAAAGAAAAGTTGCCGCAGACAAAACCTGTGGACGTTACCCCCGCATCAGAAATCTTCAGAGAGCTGATCGAGGAGCGATCTCACTTTGTTGAGATCATGCAAATCTTGCCGGATGGGGTGCTGGAATTGGACTCTGCCCAACGCATACTGTACGCAAATTCTGCCGCTTGCAGCATGCTGGGACTAAATGAAATCGGGGTGATTGGTCAAATCTTCCCGGAACTTCTGGAAGCCGAAGTGGGGCTTCGGATTGCTGAACGAATGCGGGAAACCGCAACGGGCGCTCCTGCATCTCTTCCTGAGATAGTGCGCATTCATGAAAAGATGGTGCAGATCACATTGACGCGCGGGAGCAGAGATTCGCTGGTTGCACTGCTTCATGATTCGACCGGCGAAATGTTGAAGATGGAAGAGTTGCAGCAGCAGAATCAACAACTGCAACATGCAAAACAGGAACTGGAACGGCGCTTGAGCGCTATCCAGGTCATTCAAAAACTTTCGCGAGCGGTGGCGTACCCTTATGGGTATTCAGAAATTTTGGATGCAATCCTAAAGTTCGTTCCGGAATTGATTCATCAGGAAGCTACCGCGGCTCTCGTGGAAAGTTTTGATGGAACGACGTTGCATGTCTTTTTCTCGAAAGACATCGGACTGGATAACTTTGCATGGATCCGGTCGCGACTTGTCGAACAGTACTATTACCATACAAACAACGACGTCGAACACGCCAAAATGGAAGAGAGAATGGATGGAACCACTTGTTCCGCGCTGCCGTCCGCTCCGCCGGTCGCTTCTTCCTTATTCCTTCCTTTAAAATACGAAGACCGCATTACCGGGGTCATTGGTTGTTTCTCCACCAATTACTCCGAGTTTAACTATTTTGATCAACAGCTACTGGATTTGTTTCTAAATCTCACTTTTAACGCCGTCGTCAACATGCGGGATTTGATTGACATCGAACGGAAAAAAATTCGCGCAATGGTTGAGAGCATGGTGGATGGCGTGTTGATGGCCGATAAAAACGACGAAGTCGTGGTGATGAATCAGGCGGCCAAGAAAATTTTGAGGGTTTCGCGGCGCGAAGATAGCATTTCAAAAAAATATTTCCAGGAGACCCTCGGATTTTATCCTTTTACGCTCACCAAAGGACTGGTTCATAAAGCCGGCTTGCAAGCCACCATCAAAGAAGAGATCAAAGTGTTTGATAAAACGCTGCATTCGGTGGTCTCCCCTGTTTATGATGTCGAAGGAATTCAAACAGGAACCGTTGTCGTTCTCAGGGACATTACGGAGCAAAAAGAAACCGAAGAGCGTAAAAGCGATTTCCTTTCCGTCATCTCTCATGAGCTGCGTACTCCTCTTGCCAGCATAGGCGGATCGCTCGACCTCGTTCTGGACAATGTGGTCGGAGCCATCAATGAGAAACAACGCCGTTATCTGGAGCTAGCCAAAGACAGTTGCCACAAGCTGAATTTTGTCATCGATGATCTTCTGGATATCTCAAAATTTGAAAAAGGAAAGATGGAGATCAACATGCAGCCGATTTCCATCATCCAGCTCGTAGAAGAAGTGGCGGAAAAATTCCAGCCGTCGGCGATGGAGAAGGATATCGTCATCAAGCTGGAAAAACCTTCACAGGACGCAAAAGTGTATTCGGATTATAACCGTCTTGTGCAGGTGATGAATAATTTGCTGAGTAATGCAATCAAATTCACACCCCAACAAGGGGAAATTGAGATACGCGTTTTTCTGCCGAAGGTGTTGTCACCTCACGTAGGAATCAGCGTAAAAGACACCGGTCCGGGAATTCGCGCTGAAGATCTGGAACGGGTCTTTGATAAGTTCGAACAGGTGCGACACTCGGAAACCAGAAAGATCGGCGGAACCGGATTGGGACTCGCCATATCGCGTAGCATCATTGAAGCGCATAAAGGGAAAATCTGGGTGGAGAGCAAACCGGGCGAAGGAGCAAAATTCATCTTTCTGCTTCCTGTAGAAAAACGGGCCACTGTTTCCCCGGAAATTTACGCGGATTTGAGCGAGCCGAGCGACCAACAGGAAATCCAGGCAATCATTATTGCGGCGGACGCGGACAGCGCTTACTTGATGAAAGGAATTTTGTTGGAGCGCGCATGCAAGGTGACTCTTTCCTATAGCGCGCAGGATGGTTTTGAATTGATCCGCCAAAAACCTCCGCAGCTGATCATCATGGATCTCGATTTGGATCCGAACTCCGGTGTGCAGTTGATCGATATTCTGAGCCATGATCTGGAAACGTCCGGTATTCCGATCATTGCCTTTTCAAAGAGTGAACCGGAACAGGTTTTGCCTTTTCCCAACGTGGCTCATATCAAAAAGCCGATCGATAGCACCGCTTTTATGCATGCTCTGTCCACAGCTTTGCTGAAAGTTCGAGGCGGTGACAAACGCAAGAAAATTCTGCTGGTGGATGATGATGAAAGCCTGAGAATGATTGCCAGAGAAGCTTTGCAGTATCAAAACTACGTTGTGATTGAAGCCTCGGATGGCAATCAAGCGTTGGAATTGTTGAATGTTCACAAGCCGGACCTCGTTCTTCTCGATATTATGC
>JBKKAT010000123.1:0-6011 GCA_046714535.1 Acidobacteriota bacterium
TTGTACCCAAAGTGGCGCGGACGTCCCGTCCGCGTAGTTCGCGGGCGAGACACGCGCGCTCTTCGCTTACCTGTCTTCGTCTTTCTTCTTGCCGCTGCCAACGTGCAACTGGAAACTTGCCTCTTCTTCCAGTTTCTTCTGCATCTTGTCGCGGGTGCGATCTGCGTCTTCTTCCCTTTCCGCTTTAATCGTATCCGTGAGCTGTTTTGTTTGCATTTCTTCCAACGGAGTTAATCCTTGCTGAGTCTGCGAAGAAGGTTCGGCATCCTGCTGCTGAATTTTCTGAGCCCCTCCGGGTTGAATTTCTTCCGGTGTGCCCGCATGCTCAACTGGCGCACCGGCGTTCGAACCAGTCTTGCTAATACGCATGGTCTTGCCCTCGTCTACATTCTATTCCTTTTTCCAATCCGGGATGCGGCCAGGAGTCCAGGGAGCGCCGGCCAGGTCTGCCTTGCTTTGCAGACTCTTGAACTCTGCATCGATTGCTCTTACTTGTTGTAGCAATTGCGCGAATTCAGCGGACGCAACCTCATAACCCTGCTTCATCGTGCCTGTTGGCGCGGCGGTCGTGGTCCAGTGCCCGCTTACAATATTTTGCACGCGGTCGGAAAGGGAAGGAGGTATTGGCTCGTTCCTTCTTAGCACAGTGGCGTCACCTGTAAGTGTTTTTTCAATATCCTGAAGGCGGATCAGCAACGCTCGCGCTTCGTCATGCCATTTTGGATCCGCTTCCGGAGTATCGTCTAATGCCTTCTTCATCAATTCGAGGTTTTGTTTCAATTGACTTACGGATTGCACTGCGCCCTTCACAGCCCGCTGCAGACGCGATGTTTTCGCGGCGAAATCCATGACCGCTTTCCGGTCAGAAACCGGCAGCGTGGCCGTTCCGAGTGGTGTGGCTTGAAACGTTTGTGATCCGCTCAAGGGAATCAATTTGCCGTCAACCCGTTTTGCAAAACTCACTTTGTAAGTCCCAGGCAATGCGAGTGGCCCCTGGGTCACAGGTCCAAACTGATCATCCTGGGGTGGGGTCAATGAGGCTGGATCAGGCGGCGGAAAGCGCAGATCCCATGAGACGCGGTGATAACCGGGTTTCACCGGTCCCGTAATTCGGCGAATCACGTTTCCGGCATCATCAGTAACGGTCAAAATGATTGCAGGACCTTCTTCGCGATCCTCCGCTTGCAGTTGCTCCCAGGTTGGGATTGAAATCTCTTTTCCGGATTTTAAAAGCTCCTTCTCTTTTTCCTGACGCACCTTTTTCCTTGTCTTGATTTCCTCTTTTAAGTAATAAGTGAAGACAGCGCCAAATGGTGGATTCGGAGCTAGATAAAACGATTCTCCCATGAAGCCCTTTTCCCGCAATCCGATCGGCTCCTCCGGAATGTACATCCACGCTTGTTTTGCCGGCAGCAAAATCGCTTCCTGCTGCAAACCCGATTCGCTCGTTCCTCTGAGCGGCGAGTAGTCATCCAGAATGAAAAAACCACGGCCAAAAGTTGCGAGAACCAGATCCTCTTCCCGTTTTTGAATCGCAATATCGCGCACTGCAATTGTCGGAATATTTCCTTTTAGCTGGATCCAGCGTTTACCGCCATCCGTTGTAAAAAAGATCCCAAATTCCGTTCCACAGAAAAGCAAATTCGGATCTTTGTGGTCCTCCGCAATCGCCCACACAGAACCACGCTCCGGCAAGTTCCCTGTGACCGATGTCCACGATTTGCCAAGATCAGTGCTCTTCAGCACATAAGGTTTAAAGTCACCCATTTTGTGATTATTGAATCCTGCATAGACCGTGTTTGCTTGATGCTGCGAGGGTGTCAGATCCGATACATAAGAATTTTGCGGAACTCCGGAAAACTGATGGTGCTTGCGCCAGTTCGTTCCGTCATCTTCGCTGATCTGAACCAATCCATCATCCGTTCCCACGAAGAGCAGTCCTTCTTTCAACGGAGATTCGGCGAGCGAAACAATGTTTCCGTAGAACGAAGTGGACTGATGTTTTGCCACCGAATCAATGCTCCAGATTCGTCCCATCACTTTGAGTTTGTTTCGATCGATCTGTTGCGTTAAATCCGGAGAAACTGTTTTCCAGTTGTCCCCCCGGTCATCGCTTCGGAAGAGTCGATTTGCGGCGAAGTAAATTCGTGTGCGAGAGTGCGGACTGATGATTAAGGGAGAGTCCCAGTTCCACCGGTATGCCGCTTCTCCGGTTCCGGGTTGAGGCTGGATGTCAAGTTTTTCTCCCGTTTTGCGATCGAATCGAACGAGTCCGCCATACTGATATTCGGAGTACACGATGTTCGGATCCTCCGGATCGACTGCAATCCAGAACCCATCGCCGCCTACGGTTACAAACCAATCGGAGTTCATGATGCCGTTTACGGTTCGATTTCGTGAAGGACCGCCGAGCGTTGTGTTATCCTGCGTGCCGCCATACACGTAGTAAAAAGGAGCCGAATTATCGACTGACACGCGATAAAACTGTGTAATTGGAAGATTGCTTTTGTAATCCCAGGTCGCGCCACGGTCCCAGCTTTCATAAACTCCACCGTCGCATCCATTCAACAAATGGTCCGTGTTGTCCGGATCAATCCAGAGAGCATGATTATCGACATGCTTCGATTTTTCGCCGGCTCTTTGAAACGTTTTGCCGCCATCCTCCGTGACCATCATGTAAGTGTCCATCGAATAAACTCTTTCTACATTTTTAGGATCAGCAAACAGTTCGTTGTAGTACATCGGTCCGTTCGAAACGTAATCGCTACGCTTTTCCCAGCTTCCGCCGGCGTCCATGGAGCGATAGAACCCTTTTTCTTTGTCACCCGTTTCGATCACTGCGTACACAACATCGGGATTGACTGGCGAGATCGCGAGTCCGACGCGGCCCATTTCCTCCTTGGGTAAACCCGCTGTGAGCTTTTTCCAGGTTTCCCCCCCATCCACAGATTTATGAATCGCTGATTCCGGACCTCCATTGATCAGTGTCCAAACATGGCGCCGTCTTTGATACGCAGCGGCGTAAAGAACGTCCGGATTGCGCGGATCGTATACAACATCGGTTACCCCGGTGTGTTCTGAGATTTTCAACGCGTGATTCCAGGTTTTCCCACCATCCGTCGATTTGTACAGACCTCGATCGCCACCCGCCGACCAGAGCGGACCCTGTGAAGCAACGTAGATGATGTTGGAGTGCTCCGGATGGACGATAATTTTGCCGATGTGTTCGGATTTTTTCAGACCCATGTTTTCCCAGGTTTTCCCCCCATCCGTGGATCGATAGACGCCATCTCCATAGCCGACGCTTCGCTGGCTATTGTTTTCACCAGTTCCCACCCAGACAACATTCGGATCGTTCGGATCCAGAGTGACACACCCGATAGAGTAGGAGCCCTGGCCATCAAAAATGGGGGTCCATGTTGTGCCCGAATTGATTGTTTTCCAGACTCCACCTGATGCTACTGCGACGTAATAGATCGCGGGGTTCTTCGGATGAACAGCAAGATCCGCGATCCGTCCTGAAGTAACAGCCGGACCAATTTCACGAAACGAAAGGCCCGTGAATGTATCCGCTTTCATCAGCGACTTATCCTCTTTTTTCTCTTTCTTCTCTTTCTTCTCTTCCGCAACCGCGAAAAAGGACAGTGCACACACAATAAAGATGGCCAACAATTTTTTCATCGACGCCTACTCCCTCTAGAGGTTTGTAAATTCAAACTTTAGAGTTTACAACGGGAACGAACGAGTTTGAAGCTTCCAGGTTTGAACTGGACTAATGGGGCAACGATGTTCATAAGGAGGGGAAATCCGTGCAAAATTTGTGAAGCTGGTCAGAATAAATACTTCTGAAAGAACAGACTGACGGCGTTATGGTTAAAATCGCGATTGACCTTCTTGTTCAAACCGTGCCCCTCGTCTTTGGCCATAATGTACCAGACGAGGCCACCATTTTTGCGAATCGCTTGAACAAACTGCTCCGATTCCGATAGCGGCACGCGCGGATCATTCTTCCCCTGGAACACCAGAAGCGGCTTTGAAATCCGCCGGGCATGATTCAGCGGGGAAATCTCTTGCAAAAATTTTCGCATTTCAGGATTCTGTTCGTCTCCGTATTCCGCGCGTCTTAAATCACGTCTGTATTGTTCTGTGCTTTCCAGAAAAGTTACAAAGTTGCTGATTCCGTATAAATCTACGGCGCAGCGAAGACGGTCATTGAAATGAGTCATGGAGGCGAGAACCATGTATCCGCCATACGATTGACCGTATACAGCAACACGTTTTGGATCCAGTTCAGTTCTTGTATCGATCCAATCCAGCAGCTTGCCGATATCTTTTACAGAATCTTCCCTTTTGCGGGCGTTATCCAGCAACAAATAACTTTTGCCATACCCGTTGGATCCACGCACGTTTGGAGCGAGCACGGAAATCTTCAGTTCATTTGCCCAGTAGTGAAATAACGGGTTAAAAGCAGCTTGAACTTGCGATTCCGGTCCACCATGAATGTGGATGATCACCGGGGATCGTTGATTGGAGTCCCCTCTGGCACGATAGTAGAAAGCCGGAATTTTTCGTTGATCAAAGGTGGAATACTGAATCAATTCCGGTTCAACAAAACTTTCCGGATTTAAGCCGCCAACTTCGCTGAATGTCCACCGGGCCGGACTTCTGTTTCCAGCAACTTCGATCACATAAACGTCTTGAGGAGCTGTAGCGCGGCTCAAACCGAATGCCAGATGTTTGCTTTGCGGATCGAATTTGATTCCGGAGATCACGCCCTGTGGAACAGCGATTTTCACACGGTTCAAAGGCGCGCGCGTTTCACTCAAGTAGAGGCTCCGCGGCCGCCTTCATTTGCTACAGAAGCGATCCATTTTCCATCCTTGCTTACGGCAAGTGCGGTGATATCCCAGGGAATGTTTTTTGACAATACTGTTTTCTTTCCGGTAGCAAGATCATGAAAGTATAACTGGCGAAACTCACCACCTTCATCGGATGCATAAAATAGACCATTTGCATGTCGCGCAAATTTACCTGGACCGTAACCTATTTTTTCAGCAGCTGCCCGGCTGGTGATCTCTTCTGTTTTACCGGTTTTCAAGTTGTGCAAGGAAAGATAACTTTCGTTGATGGAAATGTATTCTTTCAATAACAGCGTTTGGTCATCGCGACTCCAATCGAGAACTTCCCATGAGCCGGTAACCTGTTTAATAAGCTTTTTTGTTTTCGGATCGTTATTTTCAATTACATAAAGATCAAGGTCTTTCCCATTTCTGCTTGTGCTGGAAAATGCGAAAGCATGTCCGCTATTGGACCATACGGGATTGACATTGCGGCTCCGCCCGCCGTCAGTAAGTAACTTCTGTTTGCCGGTTTCTGTATCGAACCAGTAGAGCTGGAAAAACTCTGCTCCTCCCTCATCCGTGGAAAAAAGAAATCCCTTTGGATTTTTTTGCGGAGGATAAAGCGCAAGCGAAACAGGTTCGTCAAGAAAAGTAAGCTGGCGGCGATCCCCTCCAGCCTTGTTGATGAAATGAACCTGGTTCGTATTGCCGAATCTTGTCAGGATCAGTAATCCGGAGCCATCGGGATGCCAGTCTTCAAAATCTGCGGCTCGCGTATTCTGGTACTGGCTCATTCGGGCCGCAAGTTCCGGTGGTATCTCCGGAACACCTTCCAGCACCAAATTTCCAATCTCTCTTCGCGCAGGATTGTTTTCCTCTGTCCATCCCGGCGAAATAATGAGCAGGCACACGATCAAAAGCGCAAAATTCTTCATAGGAAGAGTATTCTCTCCATCTCCACTACTTGGCGCCCTGGCGGTTATTCTCTCACAACTTCTTTCGGGTTTTTATCATTCCTCAGCGCGACGAATTTCACGTGACGCAAATGATTGGCGGAGGTCCACTCAACAAATTTTGCGCGAACAATAATTTTTGGTTTAAGCCAAACGAACTCTTCCATATCTTCTCTGGTGATTCCTTCTCCCCAACGGCCACCTTTGCCTTCCGGTA
>JBKKAT010000124.1:0-5459 GCA_046714535.1 Acidobacteriota bacterium
CTCTTGTTCCGGTTTTTCTTGACTTCCGAGAACACTGTGGCGGAAACGATAGTAACAATTGGTTTCAACTCCGCAAGGTATTGCCAATCTCGATCCAAGTTTTGTGAATTCGGTTCGTTGGACACAACGACGGCGGAAAAGGGCAGGAAGTGAAGTGGTCCATCTGGTATGATCAAGATTCGCTCGCTCCTATCTATCGCCGCTCTGACTGGAGAAAGCAGCAACTGATAAAGGGCCTTGCCCTGGCTCACCAAGTCCTGTTGTTGATCCGGCGTCAGCCGCATCGTTGTGACCAATTTACGAAAATCTTCAACTGCTTTTGTGAGGCTAGCACTTCCGACAGAAATCCGATGTACTGAAAGGTTTCCCCTTCTCTTAACGACGAAGACATCGCTTTTTTCCGTCCCGATACTATACGATAGGAGCAATGTTCCGGGGTCCAACTCTCTCTGAGCGCTTTGAAAATCAAGTGGACCAGGGTATAGCAACGAAGCGAGTTGAGGAGAAGCCTTTCGAATCTTTGCTTCCATATCGCTCTGTTTTCCGCGAAGTTCCCCTAGTTGAGTTAAAAGTTTTTCTATTTCATCCTTTTGTGCCACAGGATTGAGTTCACTGATAGCAGCCTGTGTTTCATCGTATTCGATATTGGTTCGTTTTCTTTCTTTTTCCAGATCATCAGGCAGGTCTTGAGTGAAAATCATGTCCCGTTCAGCGATCATAGCGAGCAGGCTCCGTGCGCGTGAACGTTCGAGGATATTAAAAGCTTGCTCCGTTTCATTCAGTTCGAGAAGAACCTCAATGTAATTTCTAAAAAGATCAGAATAACCGGCAGAAAAAATGGCTTTTGTTTCTTCTGTTCCGCCCAGTTTTCCTTTTTGCGCTTCGAGCACTTCAATTGAGGCTTTAAAGTATTTTGCTGCTTCGACCAGGTCACCTTTTTTCCGAAAAAGTTTCGCTAAATCGTGAAGCGCATTTGCTTGCTGGAGCGAGAAAGGAGCAAGCTTTTCCCTGATTGCAAGAGCTCTACGATAGTAATCCTCCGCTTTTTCAAAATCGCCTCGCTTATGGGATAATTGGCCAAGATTGTGCAATGCAAAAGCCGCGTGAAGGCTATTAGGGGCCTGTGCTTCTTTAATGGCAAGGGCCTTCTTGAGATATTTTTCAGCGACCGTTAGATCGTTTTGCTCAATAGCGATAGAGCTTAAATTGATAAAGTCATCCGCATGATGGAGGCTGCCAGGCGCCATCTTTTCTGTAATTTCGAGTGATCTGAGAAAGTATTTCTCCGCGCTAACAAAGTCTTTTTGTCCAAATGCCACGGCTCCAAGGTTCCCAAGACTGTATGCAACGTCCAGACTGTCAGGTGAAACATTTTGGTTAATTGTCAGCGCTTTTAGGTGATATGTTTTGGCCAACGCGTAATCCCCACGATCATTAATAACATTCCCCAGATTATTATAAAGCGTTGCCAACTCCAGGCTGTCTGGCATTCTCTCCCAGATCTTTAGGGACTGTTTGTAATAGGACTCTGCTTGAGCTAGATCCCCTCTTTCTATCGCTATTAATCCGAGATTGTTCAAATTCCTGCCCAGTGCCAGACCATCCGGATCCTCTCTTTCAAATATTTCGGATGACTTCCTGTAAAACTCTTCTGCAAGAGCATATTCACCACGAAAATATGCGTTAATTCCCAGGTTCCCCAAGCTAGCAGCAACGAGGGCGCTGTTCGGCGCCAATTGTTTTCTGATGGTCAACGCTCTTTCGTGGTGAGCATCGGATTTAGAAATCTCCCCTTTGTGAACAAAGACGTTGCCAAGATTATTCAATGATGCGGCCACGTCAAGACTGTCTGGCGCCAATCTTTCGCGAATTACAAGTCCAGCACTCTCATATTCCTGTGACTGGGTGAGATCGCTTTGTTTATAGGCAAGCTTACCTAATCGGCTATGAACATGAGCGATTGCTAAGCTATCAGAGAATCCTTGTTCGAGATTTGATCTCGCCAACTTCAACGTCGCCTCAGCTTTGGCAAAATCGCTCTGTTGCTCAAGAATCTCTGCTTTTTTCAGGAGCACCCATGAATTCGCGAAAGGCGAAACTCCTGCTGGTATAAATGCGAGAGCTTCGTCGAGAGCGTTAATCGCCTGACTCCACTGTTGATCCTTCACAAGTCTTTCGCCAGCGTTGAAGGCAAGCCACCCGGAAAGGTGACGATTCGCTGCACTCATTTCTGTTGCTAGTTGACGCAACAATGCACTACTGTCTATGACTTTTTTGGCAACAAGTAATACTGACGCCTCTTCATACCTCCGAAGGACATCGGGTGACATATCCGGCCTGACGGTAATATCCCAAATTCCGGGCTCTACCTGGAAAGAAATGAATTTAGTCTCCCTCTGGCCATTCAATTGAATCGGCCCTCGAGGCGCATGTAAAATCTGCATTTCGAGAAAATCCCAGGGGGATTTAAAGTTACCGGAAACTTTGTCGGAGAGTTCCCACGACCTAAGCTTATCTCCGGGCTTTAGACCAGTTCTATCGACCGCGCTGTTTTTACCGACTTCTTCAACTATCAGTATCGTTTCGCGAATCGAAGATTCGGTTTCAGTGAAACCGTAATTGGCGAAAAGCAGAAAGATCCACAAAACAGTGTTGAAGCAATGCGTTCTTATTCCAAACATTTCTGCTCCTGAATCAGCACGTGGTTCGAGGGAGATTCCTGTTCTGTTACTTAGCGCCGGCTTCTCTAAGAATTTTTGCGATCTCGGTATCACCACTTTCGGTGGCGAGGTGCAGAGCGGTTTTGCCTTCCTGATCCTGTTTGTTTACATCCGCCCCCACTGAGATTAAATATTTAACCATACCAACATGACCTGCCGAGCTTGAAATCATCAGGGCAGTGCCGCCGTTGGCACCGGTTAAGTTGACATTCCCCCCTTTTTCAACGATCAGTTTTGCAATGTCGGTGAATCCTTTCTCTGCCGCCCACAATAGCGCATGGTCCCCGTTCGCTCCCGGCGAGTTCACCGGAATCCCTGCCTGTAGAAATTGCCGAACCATTTCAACATCACCCCGGCGGATTCTTTCATGGAATCCTTCAATGGTGTAAGGGAAGCCGCTGCTCTCAATTTTTGTCCTGACGATTGTTGCATCATCGATTTTTTGCTGCGGCACAACCGGAGGCGCTGTCTTTTTTTGCGTTGCTGGTGCGGGGGCCGGCTGCCGGGGAGCATTTTCTTTCGGTTTGGCCGAAACACGACGTTCAAAGTATTCGATGAGGCTAACCATCTCAGGAGCTTTTCTTTGCGCGAATTGGACCGCGGTTCGGCCATTCGAATCGACAGCCCGAAAACTTGCGCCCGCATTCGCGAGAAGATTCAACGTAGATTTGTTCCCATTTTCGATTGCATAAAACAGTACCGGCTGTCCGTTGAGATCTTTCGCATCGACATCCGCGCCGGCCCGTATCAAAGCTTCGCTGATACTCGAGTTGCCGTTCATGATCGCGTGCATCAATGCAGTAGCACCAGATACATCCTTTTGATTCAGATCGATTCCGTTTCGAATCAAAGTTTGGACGGTTGATAAATCTCCGCGAAGCACTGCATCCTTTAATGAATTCACATTTTGGGAAGCAATGCAGAATATCGCGGAAAGGAGAATCGTTGCGAAAACCAGCGAAACGCGCAAACTCAAACACATGCGAGCATTCTATCACCGAAATTCTCATCAACTCCCGCTATAATGATTGCTTCCAGTTATGAGAGAGTGTCCGCGCTGCAACTACTGTTATGACGACGAGGTGATGGCCTGCGAGTTCGATCAATCGCCCTTGAGATTGGCCTTCAGTGGATCCCGGCTTCTCGATAACAAATACGAGTTAATCAAGTGTCTGGGTAAAGGTGGAATGGGCGCCGTCTATCTTGCCGTTCACCAAATGATTTCAAGACGCTTTGCTGTGAAACTGATCCATCCGGACAGGAAGCATCATCAGGAATATCTGGTGCGTTTTCAGCAGGAAGCAAAAGCGCTTGGGCAGATCAAACATCCGAACATCGTTGAAGTTACCGACTACGGAGTGGATGCCCGCGATGGCGGGATTCCTTATCTTGTGATGGAGTACCTGGAGGGCCATTCGCTGGAAGATCAGGTTCGCAAACAGGGCCCTGTTCCCATCGATCAAGCGCTTCACTTCCTGGAATCAATCGCGCTTGGATTGGACTATGCACACCAAAAGGGAATCCTGCATCGCGATCTAAAGCCAGCCAACATTCTGATCGGTCCGAATCCGCAGAAATGGGAAGTGAAGATTGCAGATTTTGGCCTGGTCCATTTTTTCCTGGAAAATAGGGAACAGGTTGTGACACAGGGTGACGAGCAAGATACGAAGAGCCTCGGATCAGGAATCGTTGTCCTCCATAATTTAACGTCACCGGGAAAAGTCGTAGGCACTCCCCCTTATATGGCTCCGGAAATTTTCGCTACAGGGAAAGTATCGGTCGCCACAGATCTTTTTGGTTTCGGCGTACTGGCCTATCAGATTTTAACGGGACGTCTCCCATTTTTTGGCACACCGGGAGAAATATTTCTTCAAATGAATGCGGGACCTCCAAAACCTTCTGCCTGCTATTCAGCGCTGCCGCGGGACCTGGATGAGCCTTTGATGGATTGCATCAGCAGTTCTCCGGAGAAAAGACCACTTTCCGCAAAACAAGCCGTTTTCAATTTGAAAAAGGCAAATCTAGCGGCGAACGTCCGGTTGTGGAAAAAAAATCAATTTCCGCGCAGGATTGCGCTTTCTCTATTGCTCGCAATCTTGATGCTGTTCCTCTTTTCCTATTCGATAAGACTCCCCTTTCTTGTCGGTTGGGAAAACAAATTTTTCGACCTGCGAGTCTTTTTTTCTACTCCGCAGGATCTTGATTCACGCATTCTTCTCATCACAATTGATGATGCAAGTCTAGCCTCGGATCCGTCTCCTTTGACCGGAAAAGCTGACGAAATCGGCCGGATTCTTAATCAAATCATTCAAAACGGCGCGGCCGGAATTGGTATCGATCTTCTCCTTCCCGATCACTGGAACGAGTCGGAAGAATTTACAAAGCTGATCCTGGAACATCCGGATGACATTGCGGCTGCAGCTCTTTCTACAGAATCAGAAATTACAGGCACCGGATTTGTCAATGGTCCAATCGCTGTTGCGCTCGGTCCAAAGCCATCCGCTGCACTTTTTGGACTTGTGAATGTTCAAGAAGATCGCGACGGAGTCATACGAAAATTTCGCGCGTCATTTCCAGATTTGGAAGGACGTTCATTCCCATCTTTCTCGCTTCAGGCTGCTGGCTTGTTGGACGAAGGCCTGACAATTCCGGCAAAGCAGGAATCGTGGATCAACTATTCTGTCGATACTCGCAAGATTGAAAGGATTTCATGGAAGGACGTCCCAGCAACGTTGGCAT
>JBKKAT010000125.1:0-6455 GCA_046714535.1 Acidobacteriota bacterium
TTTGACCGGATTCGGCACAACCAGGTCGAGGATCAGGTAATCCTTCTCAGCCTTGGGAGCCGTGATAGATGGATTCTTGATTCGTCCCACAGAAACGTAACGAATTTTATGCCAGGTGAGAAGTCCCTGTTCTTGTTTATCGTTTCGGAGTTGAATCCCTTCCCGGCTGTATTTTTCAATCCAGCAGGAAACGATGGAATTATTTTGACCAAATCCCGGATTCGGCAAATCCAACAAGTCAACGTCAGTTGTCTCAGGCACCTCGATAGCGTGCGGATCCAATGAAGACACATCCACTTCTGGCGTTTTCTGCGTGATGGGAATGTGATAGCGCTGCAGATCGGACTTCAAAATGGCCCGCCATTGTGAGTCCACAGCCGGATGAGAATACGCACGCGATAAAAATTCCATGCCTCTTTGTTTGAGATCCAGCTTTTCCATGCAGAGCCGTCCTGCTTTGTTTAACGCCTGTATGGCCAGAGGATCGTCCGGATAAATCCCGATCAACTTTTCATAGATTTCAAGACTGGTTCTGTAATCCGGAACCTGTTCGTAATAGGTCGCAAGCGCAAGAAAAGTTCTTGGCGGAAGCGCATTTGATATTTTTGCAGAACGGCCGTACTCGCAATAGATATCCCAGATCTGGTTTGCATCTTTTTTGCGGATCAATGCTTCCAGTAAACCTGCTGTATATTGCCGGTCGGCCTCCGTATTTTCTTGCTCAAGCGCAATTCGTTTTAGTTCCATGTACGCGTCAACATGGTCCGGTTCTGATTGGACCACCTGATGCAAAAGTTCCTTCGCCTGAACATAATTGGATCTTTGCGATGCTTCCATTGCGCGAACGAAACGAGGATCCTTTGCGGTTCCCATTTGTTTCTCAATGTAGGGATGGATAAACTTTTCTTCGAATCTTGTGATATTCATGGCGATTCCAAAGATCGCTCCAAAAACGAATCCTCCAATATGCGCCCAGAAAGCCACACCGGCGCTTTCTCCTAAAGCAGACGCGGACCAGAACTGGATGAGTAACCACAAAGGAAGAACAAGCCATGCAGGAGCAAGAAAAGTTCCGCGAAACCAAAGTCCAAGCCAATAAAAGAACTTGATCCTGGTGTGATAGAGCCGCACAAGAAATGCGCCCATCACAGCCGCAATCGCACCGGAGGCTCCGATCAGAGGAATATCGCCGGTGGGGAATTTCAGGTCGTGCGTCCACGCAGCCAGAATTCCACCGCTGAGATAAAACGTGAGATAAAGAGGTTTTCCCCACAGATCTTCAATCGTGCAGCCGGCAATATATAAAAAAAGCATGTTGCCAATCAGGTGTTCCCAGCCCCCGTGCAAAAACATGCTGGTAAAAAATGTCCACCAGTGCGGCTCGGTTGGGCGATGGCCATATTGAAAAGCAGGAAGGGACTCGATCATCTTGCGGACAACTTGCGCTTTCTTGTCCATGATGGCCTGTTCCTCTGCGATTTGATCCGCGGACAATCGCGAAGTGTCCGTTTTTTCCAGTTTTTCCTGGATTTGGTGCAGGTCTTTTTCGTCAAGAATCTTCAGCAGATTTTCCGGTGGTTGCAGGTAAGGATGTTGCTGGTAGTACTCAAACATTTCTTTATGAGCTTTCTCGATTTCTGCTTCATCAGGAGAAGACGAAGATTGGCTCACAAAAATCAGAACATTGAGTGCGATTAGAAAGTAAGTGATCCAGGGTCGTCGCCTGACGATTTGACCTTCATGACCGTAAGGGATGAGCAACATAGCAGAGGGAACGCTGCTTTATCATACAGCAATATTATGGACCGCAGGCGTTCCCGTCCGCAGCATTACTCCCAGAATCCGGTAACGCGCCGGATTCGTCCCTCCGGCGAAAGCACAAAGCAGTTCGTCCCCTTATTAACTTCTGTTCCATCGGCTTTATGAACAGTCCAACCCGCAAGAGCAAGGCCCTGACATTGCTGGACTTCACCCTTTCTTGCAATCATCAAACCGGGCATGAAGTGATGGATCGCAGAGAGATGGCGGTTCAAATCATCACATCCGGATGTGCAACTATATTTATCCTGAAAGTTCACATCCTCTTCCAGGATCGGTTCCATTTTCCGCCTTCGTGCGTCAGGATCTGTTGAGTTCCACAAATCGAAGAAAGCATCCACTTTGTTCCGGACATCGGAATGCTGATCGCGTGCAGCAACATTGGCAAATAGAGCGAGTTGATAGCGCCATCCCTGAATGAACTCATCACGGGCGGTCGCATCGGAGAATTCATGCCGGAGCGTAACCTGTGTGCCGTCCGAAAGCTCTTCCAGAGTGATGGTCACCCGGGATCCCTCAGGTGGAATCGGTTTGCCCGAATCAAAACCGTACGAAAACACGATCCGTTCCGGCGGATCGATCTCCAGAATTTTCCCGGAAGCTAAAATCCCGTTGGGAAAACGGATCGTCATCGATCCTCCGGAACGGCCTTCGATGGTTGAACCTTCACCCCACCAATCGGCAAAACGTTCTGAATCGGTGAAGTATCGAAACACGGTGGATCGCTTTGCGCAAATCAGTATTTTCCTTTCCAGATTGTGTATCAGATCGGTGGTCATGATGATTTCCTCCTTCTTTTTGATCGCGGACCCCGCCGGGCTCCTTCGAGTTCGGCTCGAATTTTCAAGCGATACAAAGCGTTGTCCCACATTTGTTCGAGGTATTTGCGCAAAGAACCCAGTTCCTCTTTTTTTGCGATGTAAAAACGAAAGGTTCCTTCTTCCCGCCTGGAGAGGAGGCCGGCCTGTTCGAGAATGCGAAGATGTTGCGAAACGGCGCCAAACGTAACATCGGGCTGCCGGCGACAGATTTCACCTGCTGACAGCTCTTCGTTCCACACCAGTCGCAGAATCTCCCGCCTTCTCGGCGTTTGCAAAGCTTGAAAAACTTCCATGTTTCTTATTTTAGTATTTACTAAAATAAAGTCAAGCAAGGGCGCGGCGTCCCGCGTGTCCCGCCTGCATTATGCAGCGCGGACGTCTCGTCCGTAGATTAGTTCCGAATCCTGGATCGGCGGACGTAAATGGTCCCGCCGTTCAACGTGCCATCGAAGGTCTTGATCAGATCGAAATCATTCTCCAGTGCCTTCATCATGCCCGGATAGAGTGTCCTCACATCTTCCGGGAAGATGTAAAGGACCCACAATTGCGACGAATCGGATTCCAAACGCAGATCTTCTTCCGTTTGCACTTTCCGGTAAGGAAGGCGATAGAAGCCGTGATACGCCACGCTGATTCTCCCGGCGGTTGCAATCTCGTCTCGCGCGCCCATATTCTGTTCCACAAATTTTCGGGCGCCTGCAAAATCCTGTTTCGGCCCATACACCGCAGGTACGGCAAAAGCAGAAACCAGAATCAACACCATGCAAATGGCTGTGCCTGGCAATCTCTTATACTTCTCGGGCAGGAAAAGAGCGCCAAGAGTCATTGTTCCCCGAACCAGAACAAGCATGGCTAAACCAAAATTGAAAAAAAAGAACCGGGGCCATAACGGATGTCCGAGCGCTAAAGTAATCACCGATCCGATCAGAACGGGCAGGATCAACAACTGAACGACGATCGGTTTGGTGCGGTAATAGCTCAAAAGGCCCGTACCGAAGATAAGCAACGCAATCAGCGCAACAATGCCCCCTGCGAAATGCAATTTCATTCCGCGGATGATTTCCAGGAGAGTCCAGAGTGGTTGCTTCCACATCGCCACAGTGCTTTCTTCGCCGATTGTTCGAAACATTTTTACGAGAACAGGCGCATACAAAAGGAGCGTGAGAACGCCACCAAAACAAAACCCGTATAAGAATCCATCCCAGGGACGCGTCTTGATCTCGCGGCGCGCTTTCCACAAATAAATAACAAAGTGACCGGCAGGAACAAACAGCATCGTAAGCTGTGTGTACATCCCCAGCGCAAGCGTTAGTCCGTAAAGCATCCATCTCTTCCGGTCATTCGATTCCAGACACCGCATCAGAAGCAGCGCGCTGGCCATGGTCCAGAACTGCAAACCGGTGTAGCCTCTGGCATTCTGGCTGAACCAGATGTGAAAATAGGAAACACTCAACAGGCCCACTGTGAAGAGAGCTTCTAACCGGTTAGTAACGTCGCGCCCGAAGCGGTAAACAAGCCAGAGCGCTCCGACTCCGAAAATCACGGCCGGCAAACGGAGAGCCCATTCACTCTCGCCGAAAATTACAACTGATAAATGCGCAAGAAGAGAGTAGAAGAAATGCTGGTTTTCCGAATCGAAGGCAAACAACAATTCGTTGAAGGGAAGCCTTACATATCGAACCGTCGTGAGTATTTCATCAAACCAGAGTCCTTCGTTCAAACGGTACAATCGCAAAAAAGCCGCCACACCCAGTGTCACGAGAAACATCACCTGAAACAATGCTTCGCGGCGGTCGTTGTTCATGCCGCTATTTTGCCCTATCCTAGAGCAAATAAAAAATGAAAAATTAAAACTAAAAAACGCACCGCTAACAGTTCCTCGGTGCCAAATTTTTCATTTTTTATTTTTAGTTTTTAGTTTTTCATTTTTATTTTTCATATGGACCCCTGGCGCTTTTCTACGCGTGGAATTGCCTGGCGCTTATTTTTCACTTGCTGGATTGTTTACGCTTTGCATTTCGCCACCAACATCGTTCGAGAAATCTATCTTGCCGTTCCGCTGGGAGATCACTGCGCGTTTCGAGTGGATGAATACGCCGGTTTACATCCTGATCTATTTGAAAAGAACGGATACGGATGGCACATCAATAACAACCCGGGCGCTTCTATGATCGCCTCCTTGCCTTATTTCCTGAACCGGGTATGGATCGATCCTGTAGTCGATCGCGTAAGGAATAGCCGGGCGCTTCCGGGTTGGCGAGTCCACCACATTATGATTCTCCCTGGCCTATGGCGCGCAAGTTCTATGCGCAAGCGTGGAAGCGCGGGCTCGACATCAAGCTGGGACTAGCTGCGTTCGTCATACAGATTTTCTGCATGGCCCCTTTATCAGCTGCCGGTGTCGTACTGATGTTTTACGTTTTGCGGCGCGTTTTTGATTCAAACCGCACCTTCTGGGTATCCATCCTGTATGGTTTCGCGACTCCGATTTTTTTTCGCACCGGTACGCTCAACCAGAACTTAATGACGGCCCACATTGTTTTTGCGGCGTTTGTACTATTGTGGAATCCGGCTTCAAGAACGAATTGGAAAATCGAAACACGTTTTGCACTGGCAGGACTTGGCGGCGGACTCGCCGTGTTGCTGGATTATAGTGGTGTCATCTTACTTTCTTTGCTCTTCGCGTATGGATGGTTTCGGTACAAAGAAAATCGTTTGAGTCATAGCTTACGATTCCTTGCTGGAGCGATTCCTCCGATTCTCATACTTTGTTTTTATCAATGGGTGAGTTTCGGGCATCCGTTCTATCCGCCGCAGTATCACATGCCGGCCATCAATCCATGGGTGGAAACCGGATTTCGCGGATTTGTCGGCCCGAGACCACAGTTGATGTGGTCACTATTGTTTGATTACCGTTATGGTTTGTTCTTGAGTTGTTCCCTTCTATTGCTGGCCCCTTTTTCCTTCTGGATCCGGCGTTACAACTTGCCGGCTCAGGAACTGCGATTCTGTTTTGCCTTCTTTCTCGGCCTCTGGATTTTTTTTAGTGGCGTGAACTACACCAATTTGCAATTCAATACGGGAATCCGCTATCTGGTGGCGATCGTTCCTTTTCTGTTTGTGCCGGCAGTCATCGTCCTTATGGCGCTTCCGCGGATGTTGACTTTGTTGCTATCCGTGACGGCACTGGTTCAATCCTGGTGTCTTGCGATGTATCGAGATGTGGAACGGGGTGCAGGGATTTTGGAACCGGTAAAACAGATTTTTGCTGACGGATTGCAATTGCCTGCGCTCACAACGATGAGCCGCATGGAAGCGATGAAAGAGACTCTACCGTTCGGCGGATCTCCATTGCCTTTCTTGCTTGTAACAGCTTGTCTTCTCTTTCTCCTTTGGCGTCGTCCGCACCGTGAGTATCACGCATAATCGTGCGACAGCTGAACCGCTTAAAAACAGTTTCGAAAGCGATTCCTGGGTACGAGTCATGATTGTTGCCCCAGAATAAATCGGGCTCTTTCACGGCGAAGCATTTCGAACGGCGTCATGCACTTGATGTTCCGCCCTATGCAGGCATTTGGAATCTTGATTCTTTTCGCTGAATTCGACGGCTTCTCATGCGTTACTACGGTATGTCCATGAGCAAGAGCTTGTGCAACCAGATAATAATCTGATATCTGCAAGAAAGTATTGATTGCGGCGGGGTCGTAGGATTGCGTAGAAGCCCATTCGCTGACAGTCTGCAACGCCGCTAAAATGGATGAATCGGGTTTCAGAAAGAAACTTGCGTTTCTTTCATCCGCCCAGTCAGCAAGATCA
>JBKKAT010000126.1:0-2702 GCA_046714535.1 Acidobacteriota bacterium
CCTCCTCCCGGCAACGGAATAAAGAATTCTGGCACGGACCGCCACCCTCAAAAACAGTTGCACAGGTTCACATTCACACGATTGTTGCTGATCCAAGACCTGCGAAGAAAGATATAGAGCTTTGTAAGAAATTCCGCGTGCCGGTATACGTTGTCAGCGGCAAGGGGATATGGGCGGTAAAGCTGGATGGAAGTGTGGTGCAACTTCATAATTCAGACTGGTACCGTGCGTTAAAGAAAAACTACACCAGGTTTTAACCCTTGTGTTCAACTCCGTCCCAAACTGGACTGGGCTAATTGCAGCGAACTGCGCCGAAGCGCCGGCATTTCTTGCAGCATCAGTAGCGCTAAGAGGCTCCTAAAGTATTTCCGAAGGAGCGCCGCGTTTCACGATGCATCCATTCTCAATGATCAACACATCGCTGCAGAGTTGCGCGATTTCTGTACGCTCATGACTTACATAGATCATGGGAGTCTTCAATTCCTGAGCGATGTGTAAAAGATATTCGGTGATCCGGTTTTTCAACGGTTGATCGAGGCTTGCAAGAGGCTCATCCAACATCAACAAACGGGGTGATGCCAGCAAAGCGCGAGCAAACGCCACCCGCTGTTTTTCTCCACCAGAGAGGTTCGCGATTCTGCGGGGCAGCAGGCTATCAATATCCAGAAGTTTTGTCATATGTTGAAACCCTTGAGGGGAGCGCCTTCCGTGTACACCGAACAACAAGTTCTGCTGCACGGATAAATGTGGAAATAGAGCGAGGTCTTGAGGCACGTAACCGATCGCACGATGTTCGATGGGCACATGAATCCGGTCTTTCGTATTGCTGAGTACCGATCCGTTCATTTCAATAAAGCCGGAATGCGGTCGCCGGATTCCTGCAATGATTTCCAACAGCGTAGTTTTCCCCGAACCGGATGGTCCGAAGATCCCGGTGATCCCTTCACCGAGGTTTTCGGATTTCACTTCCAGTTGAAATCCTCCCAGAGTCAAGCGCACGTCTTGCAGCACGATCATGTTCGTGATTGGCTCCGTTTAAAAAACATTTCACTGATCCAAACCAGCAAGAATGCGACAAACACGGAGATAGCAAGCAAGCGAAACGCATTACCATCCTCACCCAGTTGAATGAATTGATAAATCGAAAGCGATAAGGTCGCCGTTTTACCTGGTATATTGCCGGCCACCAGAATCGTTGCGCCAAATTCTCCTAATGCTCGCGCGAAAGCCAGCAACATCCCGGCGGCAACTCCGCGTGCGGCAAGCGGCAATGTGATCCGCAAGAAAACGGAAACCGGGCCATGCCCGAGAGTACGCGCGACTTGCTCCAACCGCGGATTCACTTCTTCAAACGCAAGGCGAACGGATCTCACAAGCAGAGGAAATGACATCACAGCCATTGCTATGACCACGGCCCGCCAGGTAAAAACGATGTCCAAATTCAAATGCTGGTGCAAGAATCCGCCGATCGGACCGCGACGGCCAAGCAACTTTAAAAGGATCATGCCGGTTGCAACGGGAGGCATCACCAGGGGCAACATCACAAGAGTTTCGACAACAGACTTTCCTCTCCACGCGTATCGTGCCAGTAACCATGCAATGCCGATCCCGGCCGGCAAGATCAAGACTGTGCTCAACGCAGCCACACCCATTGTGAAGGAAAGGATTTGCCAATCGTTCATATTCGATCAGGGCAGGATGAATCCATATTTCTTGAATATGGTTTGACTTTCTTCGCCGCCCAGATACTCAATGAAACTCTTTGCTGCATCGAAGTTCTTCGACTCTTGCGTCACGGCTACGGGATAGCTGATATTCGGACAATCTTTTACGGGAATTTCATACGCGATTTTGACCCGCCTGGAAATAGCCGCATCCGTTTTGTAAACGATTCCCATATCCACATTCCCGGATTCGACGGCCGCAAGGGCAGCGCGAACATTTTCTGTTGGAATGATTCGATCCATGACCTTTTCCCAGAGTCCCACATTCTGCAAATACTTTTTTGCATAAATTCCAGCCGGTACTGTTTTCGGCTCGGCCAAAGCTATTTTCCAGTTTGATTGAGCAAGCTGCTGCGGATCATTCAAGATGCTGTTACTGTCGAAAGGGATAACAATGACGAGTGTATTGGAAAGCAAAGATTTCCGCGTTTCGGTTGCGATCAGCCCTTTCTTTTGAAGATCATTCATCTTTTCTTCATCTGCCGAAAAGAAAATATCGGCAGGTGATCCTTCTGCGATTTGTCTCGCGAGCAAACTGGATGCAGCAAAATTAAACAGGATCCGGATGCCCCTACGCTCTTCGTATTGCGTTCCAATTTGTTTGAGAGCGTCCGTTAGGCTTGCCGCGGCAAAGACCTGCAATTCGGTCGCGGAGGCGCTGATAGCAAAGAGTAAAAGAAATGCAGCAATTGCGAATTTCATCGATATTAAGGAGCGCCGGCTTTAGCCGGCACTCCGGACGTATCATAATCTGAGAAATATATTCCGTCAAATATATCGGGCAGGAAACTACTTTAACTCTTTAACGATTTTCTTGTAAATGACAGTGGTGGCCTGAAGGCTTTTTTTCTCCAGTTCCAAATAGAGGGAAAGGATGTTTTGCCCAAGCGGAGTCAGACGCGCGCCCCCTTTCGTTTTTCCGCCGCGGATTGTTTCCACAAGCGGACCTCGAAAACATTCATTCATCGTGCGCACGAG
>JBKKAT010000127.1:0-4177 GCA_046714535.1 Acidobacteriota bacterium
CGGAAACTATAAAAACCGCCGTATTAGCCAAAGTTTGAAGCGACGCCAGTCCGGTAGTCAGCGTGATCAAATGGAACGGTATGGCAAGACGGTAAACAAAAACGACCGCATAAACATTCAACCCGGAAAAAAATCCGAGAGAGAAGAGCGTAGCTAAAGTTGGAAACGAAGCAAGTGCGTCCATTTAAGGATTAATACCAATTTCCGTGGCGACCGGTTTCAGTGCCTGCGCCACAAATACAATGAGCTCATCCAGTTCCATACCAAGCTGTTCCGCGCCTTTGTAAATGTCTTCGCGGTGCACGCTTCGCGCGAATGCTTTGTCCTTCAGCTTCTTGCGTACCGATCTCGGTTCAATCTCAGAAAGACTCCTTGACGGTTTCACAAGCGTGCAGGCAACAATGAAACCTGTCAGCTCATCGAGCGCAAATATGGCTTTATCCATCAACGATCGCCTTTCATTCCCGACGTAATCGGCATGACACTGGATCGCATAAATAATCTCCTCGGGAAAATTCCGCTCGCGTAAAATTTCCGATCCTTTTAAAGGATGATCAGGAGCGTTCGGATACATTTCGTAATCAAAATCATGCATCAGTCCGACCAGCGCGAATTTCTGAGAATCATCCCCGTGCTTTTCGGCGAAAGCTTTCATCACTGCCTCAACACCATAAGCATGTTTCCGCAAACTATCCGACTTTGTGTATTCGTGAAGAATCTCAAGCGCTTTTTCGCGCGCCGGCAATTGTTCCATCGACTATGGTTCCTCCGGAATCAGTACCCATAGAATAACGTAAAACAAGATACCGGGAAACGCAGCCGAGATAATCGAGATCAACACGTAGATAATCCGGACAAGAGTTGGATCCCAGCCGTATTTTTTTGCGATGCCGGCGCAAACGCCTCCCAGCATCCGATCCGTTTTAGAACGTTGAAGAGTTGCTGTCATCTATACCTCCTAATAATATAGACGGAATTGAGGAGGGGCGTGTTCCGTGCCGTGGCGTCGCTCTCATGCTCTTGCTCTTCTCTTGATCATGATCTTGCTCATCTCAATCACGACTCGAGCAAGAGCATGAGCAGGATCATGAGCATGAAGCTCGCTTTGACGCCGAGCAGAGGAAGTGCGAACGAGACGTCCGCGCTGCATTGATTTAAGAGCTATACCCGATTTGCAGTTCCGTCACTTTCTGGAAGTGATATCCCATGATCGCGAGCGTGACGGCTTCAGAGAAGGCGGCGCTGTTAGTGCGATAAGCCTGGTACAGGAATTTCCAATACTCTTTTCGATCCTGGCTTTGAATCCCCAGTTTGACAATGGAATTAAAGAAAGCGACTAGATCTTCCGCTTTGATCTTTTGACGAATACGCGGTTTGTAGTGTGAAAGAAAATCGAGCACCCGCTGGTAATAGAGCTTGGATTCATAAATCGTGGAGACAATTCTTTTATATCCATCCACCAGTTTGGTGGCATCCATTGTCGGGACAAAATTGAGGTCGAGCAAAGTGTTGTTTCCGTTGCTTTCTGTAAGCAGCCGGCCTTCTTTTAAAAGACGTCGCGTCAACTGCGTTCCCGGCAATGCGGAAAGGATACCCACCATCGATACCGGAATGGCGGCGTGTCTGATAAATTCAATGACCCGGTTGAATACATCCGGCGGATCCGAATCGAAACCGACAATGAACCCGCTGAGCACTTCCAGCCCGGCTTTCTGCATCTTTCGTACTGACTCTACCAAATCCATGGTTGTATTCTGCATTTTTTGCGTGAGCTTCAGGCTTTCTTGAACAGGAGTTTCAATTCCAAGAAATACTTTTCTGAAACCGGCTTCCACCATGCCCTCGATCATGTCCGTTTCCCGCGATAAGTTCACGGAAGCTTCCGTAAAAAGGCTGAAAGGATATTTATGTTTTTTCTGCCAATCAATCAAATGTGGCAAGAGTTTTCGAATAGCTGTCTTGTTACCGATAAAATTATCATCCACGATAAATACGGACCCGCGCCAGCCTTTGGAATAAAGAGTGTCGAATTCCGATAAGAACTGATCATTCGATTTTGTGCGCGCTTTGCGGCCGTAAATTTCGATGATGTCGCAGAACTCACAATTGAATGGGCAACCACGCGAGAATTGCAACAACATGGAACTATAGTTTTTCAACCGTACGCAGTCGAAATTGGGAGCCGGAGTGGTGGCGAGTTCCGGTAAAGCAGAGGATTGATAAACCTCTTTGGCCACGCCGTTTTCAAAATCAGAAATGAACTGAGGCAGTAACTGTTCCGCTTCCCCCACGATAATGTGATCCACAGGGTCCGTGTGATGAGATTCGATTGCCCAGAGCGGCCCACCTGCGACGATCTTTTTCCCAAACGCCCTTGCGCGCCGGATTGTTTCCGTAGCGGAATCCTTCTGTACGATCATCGCACTGATCATCACAAGATCTGCCCAACGGATATCCTCATCTTGCAATGTGGATGTGTTTAAATCCACAACGCGTTTTTTCCATTCCTTAGGCAACATCGGGTAGATCGTCATTACACCGAGCGGTGGATAGGATGCTTTTCTTCTTTGAAACGGTACAGCAAACCGGAAACTCCAATATGTCGGAGGATATTCCGGATACACAAGTAATACATTCATTGATTACGCCTCACTGGGGGTTTTGATTATAACAGGTTTCGGTTCCGGTGAAACCCTACGTAATAGATATACTCGAGGTGACCGTTTTTCAAGCAGCGCGGCGTTTAGCGCAGAAATTTTGAAATTAAAGAGCGCTGGAGGTCCGCTTGATTCCTGTTCAGACTTCCCACCAAATCGAATGTATTGTGCACTTGTTTGAATACTTGTTGCAGAGGATTTTTCTTTCCACCAAGTTTCATTACTTCGTTCAGGAGAAGTCCTCCTACGGGGCCACCGATCAATCCGCCGGTAAGGGCGCGTCCGAACTCAAAAATATTCCCTTTTGGCAGAGCTTTCAAAAGTGAAGTTAAACTCTGGCTCATTGTTTTGAATACGCTCTTGAATGTTTTACTGGCAAACTTTGTTGCGGACTTGAACTTTTTGCTGAACGACTTTTTCATTTTGCTCAAGCCCCCTTTCTTCTTTCTCTTCTTTCCGGCTGCGGGCGCTGAAGCCCCGGCATCCAGTTTTTTTTCAATTTTCCCTTCCAGAGTTGCAATGATTTGTTCGAACGTTTTCCCTAGCGCTTCCGGCAAATTCTGATTGGGGGCAAGGGGCGCACCGTTATTCAGCTGACTTACAGCAGAAGCAAGATTTTGTGGAGCCAGGCGGGTCAACAAAGAATTCACAATCTGCTGCATTTGTTGAGACGTCGGGAAAGCAGCAAGGTTAGCACCTGCGTAGCCCGTAGCCAAAACTACATTTGCCGAATAATAGGTAGCGGGACCCGGCATAGACGCAGCGGCGGACATGCTGATGGTGATTCTATCAAGATGCGCCGTTGAAAGCGGTGAATATGCATCCAATAAATTACGAGCCACTCCGATGTTGTCACCAACAGCAGCATCCAGAGCAGCGCCGTAAAGATCGCCGGCACGGTCCGGGAATCCCAGATTGTCCATCATCCGGTTTAATTCTGTTCCAGCCGATTTAAAATTCGATCCGTCAATCATTTCGTAACTCCCCTTTTATGTAACCACAGAACTGTGTTTATCGGTCGTTACTTAAAACTTATCGGTCCATTTTATACGAGGTTGCGTGGAAGTTATTCGTAACGGAGAACGCTGATGGGATCGAGGCCGGCGGCTCGACGGGCGGGCAGGTAGCTGGCGAGGAGAACGGACAGAGCCAGGAGCAGGCCAGCCAGAGCGAAAGTGGTCGCATCGAGAGGCCTGATTTCAAACAACAGTGCTTCCGTAAATTGTGTCAGCGCGATGGCTCCCAGGCCTCCCGCAACAAGCGCGATCATGGTCAATTGGATGCTTTTATGGAGGATAAACAACAGGACGTTTTTCCTGGTGGCTCCCAGCGCCATACGAATTCCGATTTCAGGCACAATCTGGGCCGTGTTATACGACATAAGTCCGTAAACTCCAATAATGGAAAGGATGAGCGCTGTTCCTGCAAATAAGGACATCAGAAACATGATGAAACGCGGACGCGCCACTGATTCATTGAGTACTTCTCGCATCGAGGCGATGTTATACAGCGGCTGATCT
>JBKKAT010000128.1:0-5058 GCA_046714535.1 Acidobacteriota bacterium
CCATCACGCTGGACCGTAGCGAATGCGGCAACGCTCTCAGGATCTGCTGAGGCATCCATAAAGGTGGTGATTCCCTGCTTGCGCAGCGCATCGAGTGCAGCGCGCGCAGCGGCAACATTCTCAGCTTCCGTCGGTTTGGGCAACAGGTCTTGAACCAGCGATTGCGCTGCGTCTTCCAGAATACCGGACGGATTGCCTGCTGCATCGTGAGCGATTTTGCCGGCAACCGGATCCGGCGTACTCGCATTAATATTGGCAAGCTGCAAACCGCGCGTGTTCGCCAAAGTGGAATGTCCGAATGAGGATGCAACTAGAATCGGCCGTTTCGTTTTCAAAACGTCCAGCGTTTCATGCGTGAGCTCTGTTCCTGACGGAAGCATGTTTTGTTGAAACCAGTTCACCACTTCCAGCCAGCCATCCGGTTCCTGATCTTTTGTTTTATCCAAACACGTTTGGATCCGCGCCTGAAATTGTTCGACAGTGAGGGCCTCATAATTCAAACTGCATTTTAGAAGCTGGGCTCCGCCTTCTAAAGGATGCATGTGACCGTCGACAAGGCCCGGCATCAGCATGCGCTTACCTAGATCGATTACCTTCGTGTTTTTTCCGGTGAATGATTTCGCGCCACGATTGGAGCCAACGTAAACAATTATTCCGTCGCGAATCGCAACCGCTTGCTGTACCCGGTTCTGCGAATCGACCGTATAAATGTATCCATTGCGATAAACCGAATCGGCAGGACGCGTCGCGGCAAAGGATGAAGTACAGGTAATGAAAGTCAGTACAAGGAGAAAAAAATAAAAGTAGATGCGCGTTGGATTTTTCATGGCTCCTCATTCTAATATGCAAAACGTAATTTGTTGAGTTGACAATAGAAGTTGCGTGGTTAGGACTCTGCTATTCCCGCTTGAAGCAAAGCGTCAGCCATGCGTCGATCCACATCAGCGCCGATCGCACCGAGACTTCTGCGGAGAAGCGCGAGAGATAACCCCGGCTGAACTTGTTGCGCCTGCCTGATGATTTCTTTGGCTTCTTCGATTTTTCCCAGATCCACTAAATTGAGCGCACCCCAGATATAGCCGAAGTAATAGCTTGGTAGAAGTGCAATGAGACGCCGGCTTACTGCAAGTCCCTCTTCGCAGCGTCCTGCGTTCCAGTAGGCTCCACCGAGCGCGTCGTAAAAGAGCCATTCGATGGGATCTTGCGGACTCAACCGCATCGCGCGGTGCACGAGATCGATGCTTTGCTGTGGTGGGTGTCCGATCATATGCGACATGTATGCAAGAAATGTCAGCGCAAGTGGAAAGCTAGGATTCAGATCCACTGCCCGCCTTGCAGATTCGAGCGATCCCGCGGAATCGCCTGCAGTGATCAGAGCGAAGGCCAGCATCGCATGCGCTTCCGCGTCTCTCGGATCCATCGCCACGGCCTTTCGCGCTTGAGCAAGCGCAATCTCCAATGTCCGTTCCGGAGAATCGGTCCATTGATTCATGACTTCCCAAATGCCCACTTCGGCAAGTCTTGCAAGCGGCGTTGAGAATTGCGGATCCAGAGCAACGGCGCGCTCCAGTAATGCGCGAGCGCGATCACTATCGGCACGCGTAAATTGATGTATGAGCGGCACTGCTTGCTGAAACAAACTCCATGCTTCCAGGTTTTCCGGCGCGCGTCGCTGGGCCCTCGCATGTTCTGCGCGCTGCAGATCACTCGCAAGTGGCGCTGCGATTGCTTCGCTGATTTCATCCTGCACGGCAAAAATATCGGTGAGCTCGCGATCATACGTTTTCGCCCACACATGTTCTCCCGTCGTTGCATCGATCAGCTGCGCCGCGATGCGAACACGGTTGCCTGCCTTGCGCACGCTCCCTTCCACAACGTAACGTACGCCCAAATCACTCGCAACTTGTTTCACATCGACAGCCTTTCCTTTGTAAGCGAAGGTCGAGTTGCGTGCCATCACAGGAAACGATCGCCACAGCGAAAGTCTGGTAATCAAATCTTCGGCGAGTCCATCCACAAAATATTCCTGTTCTGGATCGCGCGAAAGATTATCAAAAGGCAGTACTGCAATCGCAGGACGCCCTCCAAAGCCGGGAATTGAAGTTCCTGAAGATTGTTGTTTGATGTTACCGGAATCGAACGTGCGCCGTAGCGCGTCCAATGCATCGCGCATTTCTTTCGCGGTCTGGATACGGCGGTTCCGGTTTTTTTCGAGACATCGGTTGATCAATTGAATCAAACCATCCGGAAGCTCAGGCCGAATGTTCTTTAAATCAGGCGCAGGATCCTTCAGGATCGCGGAAAGCAGCGCGGGAGCTGTCGGCCCCTGAAAAGGCAGTCTGCCCGTTGCCATCTGGTGGAGCACGACTCCAAGTGAAAACAGATCCGTGCGAGGATCAACCTCACGACCCTCAATCTGCTCCGGGGACATGTAAGGCATGGTTCCCATCACGACCCCTTCACTTGTGTGCATCGCGGTTGCTATGTCGGAACTGGCCGACATCGGGTCGGCTGCACTGGCAACTTTCGCGAGACCGAAGTCGAGTACCTTCACGCGGCCGCTCTCACTCAACATAATGTTCGCGGGCTTCAAATCGCGATGGACAATTCCTTTCTGGTGCGCAGCAGCAAGCGCGTCAGCCAGCGCAGATGCGATTTCCAGAATGCGGTCGCTCGCAAAACCGCCGCTCGGAATCAATGCATCGAGCGACTGACCTTCAACAAGCTGCATGGTCAGGAAGTGGATGCCCTCAGCCTCTTCCACGGAGTGAACCGTTACGATTGCAGGATGATCGAGTGATGCGAGCGCCTTCGCCTCCCGCTGAAATCGCTCGAGCCGTTCAGGGCTCAAGGCCATTTCCGCAGGAAGCACTTTTAACGCCACGTCACGGTTCAGCCTTGCATCCGTCGCGCGATAAACCTGGCCCATGCCACCGGAACCAATCGCGGCAATGATCCGGTAATGTGCAAGCGTGCGTCCGATCATTCGTTTTTTTCTATCTTATTCGCTCCGATTGCCTCTTACAACTACACACTTTTTGTGGCGCATGGCGATCGGTGTGCGGATGAAGTTTATTGCGTGCCGTAGAGTTCCCGACTAGCAGTAGAAAAGGACTGTTGCCTCACAATTTGCGAGGTTTCCAAAGTCGTTTTTGGAACCTGACGCCGAACCTAAAGCCTCGGATTTCCAATTACGGTCTAAAGGTCGGCGCTCATTTTTGATCCATATATTTACTTTATAGATTGTCTCTCCTGTCGCAACACTTCCATTTTGAGTTGAGAGTCTTATAGTACATTCAACATGTTGAGATCGAGACAAAGCGCGAACTGGAATTTTGTCAAAGCGTTGGGGCGCGCGTTTGGCGGCGCTATCCTGTTCGCCTTTCCCATGCTGATGACGATGGAAATGTGGTCACTGGGGTTCTCCATGCATCCATTACGGCTCATTCTACTGCTGGTTCTCAACATCCCTTTGCTGCTGGGGCTTTCGTACTACGAAGGATTCGAAGAGTCGAAGCACTGGAAAGAAGACATCCGGAACACTTTGATTGCGTATGCGGTGGGGTTCATCGCGGCGGCTTTCATACTGACCATTCTGGCAATTCTCCGCAAAGGAATGTCGTTTGACGAACTGTTGGGTAAAGTGTCCTTGCAAGCCGTTCCCGCAAGCATCGGAGCGATGCTTGGGCGTAAGCAATTTGAGCACGAATCACGCAACGAAGAAAAGAAACGACGGGCCGGCTACGGAGGTGCAATTTTCCTTCTTGCAGTCGGCGCGCTCTTTCTTTGCATGAGCCTCGCATCCACTGAAGAAATGGTGCTGATCGCATACAAAATGACAGCATGGCACCTCCTGGTGGTGACGCTTTTTTGTCTGATCATGATGCAGGCCTTTTTGACAGCGGTTGCATTTCATGGCGGAGCGGTGGATCATCCGGTGCGTGGTTCATTCGTTTCCGTCTTCTTTCGTTTTACGATCGTCGGTTACGCGATCGCATTCCTGATTAGCGGATATATTCTCTGGACGTTCGGGCGCACACAAGACCTGGCTTTTCACGAAGCCATCAAGACAATGATCGTGTTAGGCTTTCCTGCATCGCTTGGTGCGGGAGCTTCGCGAATTCTTCTCTAACCATGACCAAAGAACCCGATCTGCCTCCCTGGTCCTGGATCGTTTCCGTTCTTGGCCTTCTTCTTGTTGCAGGAGCCATTGGTTACACCTTGTACAAAGTGGCAACCAAAGAAGAGACTCCGCCAGATATTGTGATTCAAC
Organism: Acidobacteriota bacterium; assembly: GCA_046714535.1. Taxonomy (GTDB): domain Bacteria; phylum Acidobacteriota; class HRBIN11; order JAKEFK01; family JAKEFK01; genus JAKEFK01. The sequence goes on from JBKKAT010000128.1 coordinate 4,274, forward strand.
AGGAACGGGTCGTTCAAGGCACTGAATCTTACCTGGTAGAGATCCGCATCTTCAACAAAGGTGGTTCAGCTGCATCCGGTTTGGTTGTGGAAGGATCTTTGGTGGAGGAAGGAAACAGCTTGGAAACAAGCACGATCACGATCGAATATGCACCGGCGGAATCATCTCGAAAAGCCGGCCTTGTATTTACACGAGATCCGCGGCGATATCAATTGAAGATTCGTGCCCTTGGGTATGAAGAGCCTTAGTCTGATCTGAGCGCGATGATCGGATCCACTTTGGCTGCGCGGCGCGCTGGGAGATAACTCGCTATCACTGAAATGAGGATGAAGAGCAGCGACACGGAAATAAAAGTGTATGGATCGGTGACGCTCATCCCGAAAATCAAATTCGACATCACGCGCGTCAAAGCAAATGCGCCGGCAAGACCAATTGCCACACCGGTCAAAACAATCTTTGTGCCCCCACCAACCACCAGCGCCATCACATCCCGCTGTTGAGCACCTAACGCCATTCGAAGTCCGAGCTCCTGCGTGCGCTGGACCACGGAATAAGAGATCACGGCGTAAATGCCCATGCTTGCCAGAATCAAAGCGACGATGGCGAAGATACCGATCAGGAAAAGGTTGAAGCGGTTCGGCGCAAGCGACGTTGCAATAAATTGCTCCATACTCTTTACGTTGCTGGTCGGAATATTCGCATTCACTGATTGAATTTCACGTTGAACCGCGCCTGCAAGCGTCAAAGGTTCTGCTGAAGTCCTGACAACACTGCGTTCACCAGAC
>JBKKAT010000129.1:0-2832 GCA_046714535.1 Acidobacteriota bacterium
CCTGTTTAGGATTTGGTTCAATGAAGATTAGAGGACACCCGTAAAGGAGAACTGTTCCATTCAACTTAGGACTTAGCGCAAAAACTCTTCTAAAGGATATTCCCCGTTTCTCTACAAAGACGCCTCAAAATAATAGCACAAAGACTAAACCAGCGTCATCCTTGAAAAGACTGTGGCGGGCCCGAAGGCCCGCCTCGCACAGTAAATGTCTTTAGTCCTTATGATCATGCATTTCCATGATCCGTTCCGATAGTTTTCTTTTCTGTTCCGGTGAAAGATCGGAAAAGAGCTCATTCACGCGATTGACCACATCGTGCGCGAATTGAGAAGTCGAATCGATCTGTCCGTGAATCAGAGGAGTGATTTTGGTGAGATCCGGATTGTCTTTCGCCAACTCCTTTTTCACAAGGTCATGAATTTCCTGTTTACTGCCCTTCCGCTTTTCGATACTGGCTTCCAGATCTTTCTTGAAAGTATCCCAACGAGTTTGCTGGGCTGAATTCAAATCGAGATCTCCCGCGAGGCGGTCAATTTTGAACATGATGAACTCCTTCATCATTCCATGGTGCCCATGTCCGCCGCGGCCGAAACCAAAAGAGGGCAGGGTCGCAAGCAGTAAAGCGACGACCGCTACCGGGATTGCTATCATCAAAATTTTTTTCATTTTCGAACCTCCGTAAGTTTTTTTCCTTTCAATTAACAGTACGAAGGCGTATTTTCGAATCCTTTACCCAATTGTTAAGAAATGTTACGCAACTCCGCGTCGATAATGGAAAGACCTATAATCATGGAAGGTTAAAAGTTAAGAGTTAAAGGTTAAAAGTGAATGCGCCTGTCCTTCTAATTGATGATGACGTACGTCTATGTGATTTGCTCAAGACTTACCTCTCGGGTCATGGTTTTGACGTTACGGTTGCAAATTCAGTGAAAGAAGGATTCCGTAATTTGCGAAATGAAGACTACGATCTCGTTTTGCTCGATATCATGTTGCCGGACGGAGATGGCCTGGAAGTGTGCAAGAAAATTCGCAATGATTCGCCGGTTCCCGTGATTATGTTAACGGCGCGCGGCGCCGATGAGGACAAGATCATCGGTTTGGAATTAGGAGCGGATGACTACCTCGCAAAGCCATTTAACCCGCGGGAACTTGTGGCCCGGATCAAAGCTGTTTTGCGGCGAAAAGGTGCGTCACCCGATTGGTCCGGTAATTTAAAAGCGATTGAATATGGTGAATTCTGTTTGAATCCTGAAAATCAGAAGCTTGTGATCAAAGGGAAAAGTGTGGAATTGACTGCCGCAGAATTTCGGTTGTTAAGAGTTCTGGCTTCCAATCCAGGCAAGGTATTCACGAGGGAGCGGCTTATGGATCTCGTATCGGGACGCGATTTCGATGGAATCGACAGATCGATCGATGTTCATATCTCGAGATTGCGAAATAAGATTGAGCCGGATCCCAGGAATCCGCGCTGGATCAAAACAGTTTGGGGAACCGGCTACCGCTTCCAAACATGATTTGAACAAAAGATAACAAAGGAAACGAAGATTAGCTCTAAACAGAAGCACGCAAAGATCGCGAAGGAATATAACTCTTTGCGTTCTTTGCGATCTTCTGTTCAAAAAAACATGAACTTTGTTTCCTTCGTTATCTTCTGTTAAAAAATGTTCGGGAAAATTTACACACGACTGTATTTTTGGTTTCTGATGGTTTTCATTTTGACCATCGCCGTTGTTTCGATGATGATCCACACCTTTTATTCGGAACGGGTCCGCGATGAGCTGCATGGACAGCTGGAATCCCACGCTCGATTTCTGATGACCGAGTATGCAGACGCCTGCGTTGATAAGGAATCCGATTCTTGCCGTATCTTTCGCGAGCGACTGAGCCGGATTGGTCCGTTCCGTTTCTGGATCGTAAATCGTTCCGGGCAGGTGGTGCTCTCCAATGCCCAAAGGGAAAGTCCGGCTGTGAATTTGAGACAATTAGCCCAGGCAGCGGAAGGAGATAAAGCGATTGCGACCGGCCATCGCGCTCTGTCCCGCATCATTGTTCCTCTTCGAAATGAATCAGGATCGGTAGAGGAGCTCGTGGTTGTGGAACGCCGCCTTATGCCGGGACGCAGATTCCCTCGATTTCCCGTATTTTCAGCCTTGATCATTGTGTTGATCACCATCGCCCTTTTGATTTTTCCACTTTCGAAAAAGTTGACGAAACCGGTCCGCCAATTGCATCAGCTCGGTCAGGAGTGGGCTCAAGGACATCTCGAAAAACGAGCTATTGTTTCAGGAAAGGACGAAATTTCCGATCTTGCCGGATCCTTCAACATAATGGCCGAAAACCTCCAGAAGATGCTTGAGCAAAGAAAAGAATTTCTGGCGTGGATCTCTCATGAGTTGCGATCTCCTCTGGCGCGTATGAGAATCGCTCTGGAATTGTTGTCTGAAAAACAGCCTGACGAAAAATTGATCGAAGACATGCAGCAGGAAATAACTGAAAGCGAAAAGTTGATCGAACAACTACTCCTTTTATCCAGAATTGAAATGAATGTTCCCCTCGCAAAAGAACTTTTTCCTCTGGAGAATGCTGTCAGGCGAGCAATCGAACAAGTCGAGCCTATCGCTAAACATGAGGAAGTGAAGTTGATCCAGAAGGGAAATGCCGTTGTACTGGGAGATTCACATCAGTTGGAGCGGGCCCTGCTCAACGTGCTGGAGAATGCGGTTAAATTCTCTTTGAAAGGAGGAATCGTTGAGTTGGAAATCGAGCAAACGGGCGACAACGTGATTCTGAAATGCAAAGATCGAGGTCCGGGAGTGGAGGCAACAGAACAGGAA
>JBKKAT010000130.1:0-9201 GCA_046714535.1 Acidobacteriota bacterium
TGACAGTTGCGGTCCTGGCCGGCTTGTTGCCGGCACGGCGCGCGACTCGAATCGACCCGATTATCGCTCTGCGACGCCAGTAAGATCCATTTGATGATGATCTTGTGGGCTGTCATTTTAACCATTAAATTTCCGCTTTTTTAACCATACGATTCCACGCTGTAGACGCGAGAGTCTGTTAACCATAAAAAGTTCCATTACCCCAGAAAATTAATCATAAGACTTCCATTGCAAAAGTCTGGTGGAGGGAAGCTATGTCACTAGACCATTTTTAGAGAGCATCGCGAAGTCCAATTAGATTCGACGATGACCGAGTCTTTGAGCTTCGATAAGATATATTATGTAAACTAAGAGTGAGAGTTGGAGAATGATAAGAGTTCTCTATCTTTGGCGGGTTTTTGTGTCTTAATTCGCTGGCTTTAACAGTTCTCGCACTTTTTGAAGGAGCACGTCCATTGAAATAGGTTTCAACAGAAAGGCTGATCCTGCCGTTGGAAGTGATTCCTGTTCCAGAGGTGATTCCGGGTAGCCTGAAATAAAAAGAAATCTCAATTTGGGATGTTCCACAGCCAGTTGTTCTGCCAATTCAGCGCCGCCCATTCGCGGCATGACGAGGTCCGTGATCACCAAATCCAGATTTTTGTCACGGCGGCGCCCAATTTCCATTGCCTCTTCACCATCTCTGGCGACAATCACGTCGTATCCAAGCGCTTTCAGCATACCGCCAACAGCAGTACGGACCGCATCATTATCATCTACAAGTAGAATCCTTTCGCAACCGGTTAACAGAACATCATTTTGAACAACCTCCAATGTTTGATCAGCCGGTTGATCGACGTGTGGCAAGTAAATATGGAATGTTGTTCCCTTGCCAGGCTGACTGGAAACAGATATCTGGCCGCCACTTTGTTTGACTATTCCATAAACGGTTGAGAGTCCGAGTCCGGTTCCTTTTCCGCGTTCTTTGGTCGTAAAGAAAGGCTCAAAAATACGGGATTGTATTTTCTCATCCATCCCGGTTCCTGTATCACTGACAGTCAGCTTCGAATAGTGACCGGGAGCAGAGCCGGGATTCTGTTTTGCGTATTCCTGAGTCCATTCTGTCGTCGAAGTCTCGACCGTGAGTTGGCCCCCCTCAGGCATTGCATCAAGTGCATTAATGGAAAGGTTGAGGATCATTTGCTGGAATTGCCCGGAATCCCCTTTTATTTTCCCCAGATTCTTTCCGAAGTGTATTTCCAGTTGAATGTTCTCCCGGATTAATCGCCGTAACATGCTTTCCATACTTGCAAGAAGTTCGTTCAAATCCAGTATTCGTGTTTCCAGCATTTGTTTGCGGCTAAAAGCAAGAAGCTGCCGTGTAAGCGATGCGCCTTGTTCCAAAGCCTTTCTTATTTCATGGAGCTCGTGACGTCTTTCATCGGTCGCATGCATCTTGAGAAGCAACAAATCACAGTATCCGAAAACCGCCATCAAAATATTGTTGAAGTCGTGAGCTACTCCCCCTGCAAGCTGGCCAATTGCTTCCAGTTTTTGTGATTGACGAAATTCCTGTTCCAGCTGATCCATGGCTTCCAGTGCAAGTTTCCGTTCCGTGATATCAAACATCACACCCTGCAAAAGGATTGATTTCTGTGCCGGGCTTTCTACCGTTGTAGCCTCATCATGAATCCAGACCAGATCACCATTCTTGCGCAACATTCGATATTCTGAAACGAATGATTTATTGCTTTCCAGCTTTTCAGCTTCTTCACTCAGGATTCGCTCTTTATCGTCCGGATGTATATGATTCAACCAGGAATTCCCGTCAGATTGCCATTCAGCAGGTTCATAACCCAGCATCGTTTCAATTTGCGGACTTACGTAGATCCATTTGCCTTCACGCCCGAGTTCTGCTACGTAGACGATTCCCGGAATACGCTCTACGAGGGTGCGGTATTTCCTTTCCGCGTCCAGCAGTTTTCTTTCAGCATTCTTGCGCTCGAGAATTTCTGTTTCCAATTCCTCTTTCGCATTCAGGAGAGCGTTTGTTCGTTCCGCGATGATTCGCTCTAACTGATCCTGCGCTTCCCGAAGCCATCGGTCGGCCACTTTTCTATCAGTGATATCGAACATGACCCCCTGCAGGATCTCAGCACCACTATTTTCATCGATGGCCGTGTTTGCAATATCTTTTACCCAAATTCTTCGGCCATCGCTCGACATGATTTCGTATTCCAGATCGTATTTCCGCTCGGTCAAAATGAAACTATCCCGAAGCTTGGAAATGCGCTCGCGCTCTTCCGATGGAATCAGGTCCAACCAGAAAGAGGGTCTTTCCGTCCAGACATCCACTTGATAACCGAGCAATTGCTCGGCCTTCTTGCTCACAAAAGAGAATTGGTGCGTTTTTAAATCAGCTTCCCAGACGATTCCCTCAATTGAGTTCACAAGTTGTTTGTATCTTCGTCTGGAATGTTTTAGATTCTCCAGGGCTGTTGCGTACTGGCTCGTGTCATGAAAGAAAAAGATCTGACCAAAAACATCACGGTTATCATTAGAGATATAGGAAGTGGAGTATTCAACCTGTAAGATTTGTCCGCTTTTTGTAATCAGTTCACCCTGATTCTTTAGAGATAAGTTCACGCTCTCCTGAACATTTTCCGGACCCTGGGTTATGCGGAATATTTCCTCCACACGCACGGTCAGCGCATCCGCCCGATTCCAACCGGTTATTTTTTCAGCAACGCGATTTATGTAGGCTACAAGTCCTTCACTATTGGTGACGATGACCCCTTCCATGAGGTTGTCGAGCACAGTGAGAGTAAGCCATTCGTTGAACCCCTGTCCTCCCTGTCCTTCGTTCATCGCCTGATGGTGAGACTAGAAGTATATCAGCGTTTCATGCACTCCAGACCGAAGCTTTACGGTTCCACTCACTTTCGGGATACTTTTCCTTCAATAGTTTCGCTGTTTCACCCAATCGTTCCGGCTTATTGCTCTCTTTGTAACTGGAAACGCCAGCCCAATAGGCAGCTTCCGGGGCAGCGCCGCTCTGAGGATACTTTTCGTAAACGGTGCGAAAATACGGCTCAGCTTTCGAGTAGTCGCCTGTCTGGAATGCAATTTTCCCCAATCCCAATTCCAGTTGCGCTAGAAAATCTTCTACTGGATAGAAACCTTCCATGCGGTGTCTTTCGGTTCCATCAGCATCCAGAAGCAGGATGGTTGGCGTCCATTGTGCGCCCATGCGTTTGAAGATCTCCGGCTTTTCTTTAATGTGAAATTTTGCCGGTTCAAAATGTTCTGAAATGAAATTGCTGACTCGCAAATCAGGATATACCTCGGCATCCAGCCGGGCGCATCCTGATCACATAGGGGCGGCGCTAAAATCCAGAAGGATAGGTTTTCGTTCGCTCTTTCCTTTCTCCAATGCTGTGTCTAATTCCTTGTGCCAGTTTATGTCTGCCATGATTTCCTCCTCTTTGGCAATCTATACTTCCTGAACCACGCGAACAAGTGCACGATTCGCATAAAATGAAGAACGGGCGTAGTATAGTTCTATCGTGCGGCACTAAAGTTTTTTGGGGCAATGGAACAAACCACAAAAGAAATTACATTTCCGGGAAAGGCCAGAATTTTCATTGTGGAAGATGAAAGACTGGTTGTAGAAGATCTCAAAGAGCGGCTGATCAAACAAGGTTATAACGTGATTGGAACAGCCATTTCAGGAAAAGAAGCGATTGACGAGATCAAGGTGGTTCACCCGGATCTGATCATCATGGATGTGCGAATTGCTGGGGAGTTAAATGGTATTGAAGTCGCCATTATTGTTCAAAGTTATTTCGAGCATAACATTCCGATTATTTTCCTCACAGGTTTTTCCCAGCAGGCATTTGCGTATCTAAAGGTGCTGCCCGATTACATTTACCTCAACAAGCCTTTTCAAGAAAAGATTCTCATGGAAGCCGTTGAACGCGCCTTAGAAAAAAGCAGGAAAGACGGATAACTGGAAAAAAGGACCATGAAGGAAATTGAAAACGCGAAAGACGCGGAGTGGATTAGCAACCGAAAGAAAGCCGTGTCATAGGGAGAGAAAGTAGCGCGGGAGTCTCTCCCGCGTTGAACTGTGCGCGCGGAACTCCCGCACTACTACCCACTACACCATTTCCTTCAATTTATAACCAAGCGGTTTGACCGTAGTAATGGCATCGGCAAGAATGGAAAGCTTTTGTCGAAGATGAGTAATATGAACATCTACGGTTCGGGTCGTCCCGAAATAATCATAACCCCAGACATGATTCAGAATCATATCTCGAGTTAAAACGCGTCCCTTGTTTTCAATGAGGTATAGAAGCAGTTCAAATTCTTTCGCCGTAAGCTCGACTTCCCTCCCCTCATACAGAACCTCATGCTTGAAGGTATCCACGATGATTTGTCCATATTGAAATTCTTTCTTGGGAATGCTACCTTCGCGCCGCCGGATGTTCGCGCGGACCCGCGCAATTAACTCAGGGGGACTGAAAGGTTTCGTAACATAGTCATCGGCTCCCAATTCCAATCCTTCCACCTTATCCGCCAATTCACCCTTCGCGGTTACCATGATCACAGGAATATCGCTCAAACGCTGGTCAGCTTTCAGCCGTTTACAGACTTCGATCCCATCCAGCTTGGGTAGGGCAAGATCAAGTAAAATCAGATTCGGTTGTATTTTCGCTGCAAGCTCAAGCCCTGCCAATCCATCCGAAGCAACATGCACTCTGAAGTCTTCTTTCTCCAGAAAGTATCGAAGAACATCGATAACGTCTTTGTCATCTTCAATCACAACAATGTTTTTTCTCATGGTAAGCGGCCCATACAAATCTTATTCTCTAAAAAAAAACTTTCAAGCTACTGAGAAGCAATGAGTCATGAGTGATGAGCAATGAGACCTGCAAAAATGGCCTTGTGGTAGTCATTGCTCGTTACTCATTGCTTTGGCACTTATAGTTATGCGAGGATTTCTTTAATGAAAATAACACTACTGCCTGCTTTCCTGTTCCTGATGACTCCGTTTGTTGAGGCTGTAACTCTTCCGGATTTCTATCAATCGGAATATTCTTCCGGCTTTTCGGATCGTTTGCGCATCAATGGAGAGGCGGGAGCCGCCTTTTTCGATACTGGCGAAGAAGGACAATACCCGCACAACGAATTCCTTATAGACGAAGCGAAACTGTTTGTTGAAGCATCCATCATCGATGATATTTATGCGTTTGCGGAAATTAATGTGATCACTCGCGAGAACTCGGATGAAACATTACAACTGGGGGAATTGTACGTAGACCTTGAAGATGTATCGAAACTGTGGGGGAAGGATCGCGTATTGAACATTCGGCTGGGCAGATTTGATATTCCTTTTGGCGAAGAGTATTTGACCCGCGATGCCATTGATAATCCGCTGATCTCTCACTCATTAAGCGATATTTGGGGGGTCGATGAAGGAATTCAGCTTTACGGTTCCATCAAAACGTTTGAATATGTGCTGGCTGTTCAAAATGGTGGTGTGCCGGTCGCCAGAGATTTTCATTCCGACAAATCGATTGTTGGCCGTATTCTTTACAGGCCGGGTTCGACCTTTCACTTTAGTTTCAGCGCGATGAGGACAGGAAAACTTGATGTTGAGGGGGATCGATTCTCCGAGGTCTGGTTCGGCAATGGATTCCTGCGACTCCTCGGGTCCCCCCTTACAACCACTACGATTGAAGGAAACGTTTTCCAGGGAGACGGCCATGCGCAATGGGAGCGCGGTCACGCGCATCTTGCTGCCGGAAAGCTTGAATATGACGACAATGATTCGGTTGCTGACAACTCGCGAGACGTACACTATTTTCAGATGGAAGTCCGGCAGAACCTCAATAAGAGTAAGGACAATCCCTGGTATGCAGCTGCACGGTTTAGCCGGATTACTGCGGAACGCGGATTTACTCTGGTTGGAAATGGCCGTCTTGCCTCTTACCTGTTTGACGATTATGAACTTTCGGAAGAATTATGGCGACTCAGCCTGGGTATAGGTTATCGGATTGGGAAAAATGTATTGTTGAAGGCCGAGTACAATTTCGAAAATGGAAAACAGTTAAATGGCGAAAACCGCGATGAAGAAGACTTTTTCGGAATAGAAGCTGCAGTAAGGTTCTAAGATGAAAACACTTTTTGTCATATCTCTTTGTTATTTGCTCTGCGTTGGAACGCTAAGTGCCGGAACGATTCGTGGCCGCGTGCGCGCGCAAGCCCGCCCGGAAGTGAAAGAGGATATTGAATCGGGCAAATATGAAAGTCGCAAATACAAATTTATCGAGCGAATTGACTATGATGAGCTCAAAGATTTTGTTGTTTACATCGATCAGCGCGGCCTTGGTATAGATCAGCCGCGGGAAAGGACCCTTAAAGTAATCATCCAGAAAGACGGTACCTTCAGACCCCACGTTCTGCCTGTTCTGATTGGCACAACAGTCGAGTGGCCTAATAATGATGACATCTATCACAACGTATTTTCTATGTCCGAGCCGAAACCATTCGATCTCGGGATTTACAAATCTAAAGAGACAAAGAGAGTTACTTTTGATAAACCGGGTCGCGTGGATGTCTTTTGCTCCATACATACGAAGATGAATTGCATTGTTCTCGTTTTGGAAAATCCCTTTTTCGCTTCTACTGATAAGAATGGCAATTTTGCAATTACAAACGTGCCGGCCGGAACGTATCGATTGAGGGCATGGCATGAGCGATTACCCACTCAGGTAAAAGACATCACAGTCAGCGATACGGGAGAAACCACGATTGAATTTGTACTCGGTGTGACCGGACTTCCGAAATACTAAGGGGATGAGGAGATGAGAAAAAGATCGCAACGGCCTCGGCTTTTGTAGTACAAATTTATGGCGCTATTCTCCAGCAAGTTCCATCTCAGTTTTCAGGCGAAAGTCATTATTCCGGTCGTTGCTTTGCTGGCATGTTTGCTTGCGATCATCGTATGGCTGGTGAATGGCCGCATCACGGATCAGTTTGAAGAGGAAACGCGCCAGACCTTAGCTACGGCCGAAGCCGTTTTTCGCAATTCTCTGGAGATACGAAGCAGAAATCTGATCTTGCGTTATCAGGGTGTCGCCAACGAACCACGATTTAAAGCAGTCGCACAGCTTTCTGATCCCAGAACGATGACTGTTCAGCTAAATGAACTTTTGCATGAAATTGGCCAGGATGCAAAAGCCATGATCTTCACAATGGAAAACAACACCTTACTGGCCGGCGCGAGTAGTGATCCTAAAATGAATTTAGGCGATTTTCATGCTCGAAGCTCGATCGTGATCGGACAGGCAGGCGTCGGAAAGCCGGCAGCAGATACGATTGTAGTAGGCACAAACTTATTTACGGCGATTTCCGTTCCGGTCATCGTAAATGATGCTCTGGTGGGTGTGTTGACGATTGGGGAGTTGATAGGTCCCAGGGCTGCACAAGAACTGAAGCTTCTCACACGCGCCGAAATTGTTTTCCTGGCTTCCGGTCACATAGCTCTTTCAACTTTCAAGAACACCGATTCTTTTTCTGAGCTCATCAGGATTTACAACAGACAGAACGGTCCTTCGAACAAGAGGATTGAAGGCGTGTCCGCGGGCGAAGAGCATTTCCTTTGCCTGGCGGGCAACTTGCCCGTTTCCAGCGGCAAAATCGGTTACCTTCTGCTTTCTTCGTACGAAAATGCTCTACAGAAAAAACGAGAGACGCAACGAATGCTAAGCTTGATCAGTCTTGCCGGCATATTGTTCAGCTCGTTGTTGATCTGGGTGTTGATACGGAAAATTACCCGTCCGCTTCGCGATTTGCGGGATAGCGCTGAAGCCGTGGGTCGCGGGGATTTTACGCGCCGCGTTGAAGTAGCATCCCGCGACGAATGCGGCGAGCTCGCTACGGTTTTCAATCAGATGACAGAGAACCTGAAAACTTCTCAATCAGAGGTTCAACAGGCGATGCAGAGTTTGAAGGATACACAATCACAGCTCATCCAGACTGAGAAGCTTTCTGCCATGGGAAAATTTGTTGCAGGGATCGCGCACGAGCTGAATAATCCTTTAACGGGTGTCATTGGCTTTTCACAGATGCTGCAAGAAAGCGGAATCAGTGAAAAACAGGAGAGTCTTCTTAACCGGGTCATTGGAAGCGCAGAACGTTGCCGCAAAATTGTACAGTCACTACTGAGTTTCTCGCGCCGTTACAAACCGGAACGAAAGTTGGTGGACGTGAATCATTTGCTCGAATCGGCCCTGGAAATTTTGAACTATGAGCTCACAGCCAGCAATTTGAAGGTGATTACCAATCTAACACACGAGCTGCCTGAAATCATGATGGATCCCCATCAAATCCGCCAGGTCTTTTTGAATATCATCAACAATGCGATTCAAGCGACCGAAGAAAATCAACAGGGCGGAAGACTTCAGATTTCCACACAACTGGTGAAGGATCGGGTCCGAATTCGATTTCAAGATAATGGCGTAGGGATTTCAGCAGAAGATTTGCCGAATATCTTTAATCCATTTTTCACAACCAAACCGGTAGGTTCCGGGACAGGTCTTGGTTTGAGTCTCGCCTATGGAATTGTGCATGAGCATGGAGGAAGCATAACGGCAGCCAGTCCGCCGGGACAGGGAGCGGTGTTCACGATTGAGCTTCCGGCAATCCAAAGCGGGCAAGAAACGTCGAAGGCACGTGCTGCAGAGCTCCCGGAACGTTCGCAGTCCGTTGCGCGCGCGGAGAAGAAAATTCTGGTCATCGATGATGAGGAGTCTATCCTGGAACTCATCCGCGAAGCTCTGGAGAAAAGAGGATACAAAGTGGATACTGCCGGTGACGGTGATACGGCAGTGGAGATGGCAGGAAAAACTTCTTACGACCTTGTCGTTTGTGATTGGAAACTTCCCGGCACCGGCGGACAAAAAATCTACGAAAAACTGCGCGGAATCAAGCCGGAAGCAGTTGAACATTTTCTTTTTATTACCGGAGACGTGCTCAGTAAGAACGCCGAACAATTCCTTCGTGAGGAAGTCAAAATCTGCCTGCTGAAACCTTTCTCGGTGGATGAATTCCGCTCCACCGTTGAAAGAATGCTGACAAACTAACCGCTTGCCGGCTAAAGCCTAACGGTGCATTAAAAACTTCCAACCCCCTCCTTACCTCCCCCTTCATAAGGGG
>JBKKAT010000131.1:0-9979 GCA_046714535.1 Acidobacteriota bacterium
TCATATTCGAACGATGGGATCGACGTTCTGCCAGGCTGAAACTTTAAGTGTTCGAACAAACGTTCTGTGTGGTCGCGAGTAGGAACAGGCTCAGACACGCGTGTTCCGGGGAAACGCATTCCGGCAAATAAGATTGCGGTTTTCACCTGGGCGCTGTTTACCGGCATGCGGTAAATGATCGGTCGTTTGATACCTTCATCCAGAACGATGGGCGGATATTCTTCATCACGCAATCGCAACACCGCGCCCATTTGCCGCAAAGGTTCAGCCAGTCTTCGCATAGGACGGCGGATCAAAGAAAGATCTCCGATCAGAGTTGCGGGGATATCCTGGCCGGCGAGTAGACCGGTCATCATGCGGATCGTAGAACCGGAGTTTCCACATTCGAGCGGCTCATCCGGGATTTGCAAAGGAGCAGGATGAATCTCGATCTGCCCTTCTACACCAATTCCAAGCTGCTGCAAACATTGAACCGTGGAGGCACAGTCGGCGCCACTATTCAGATTGCGAATCTTGCAAGGGCCACTCGCAAGCGCGGCCAGCATTAATACACGGTGCGAAATCGATTTGTCGCCTGGCAATTCGAATACACCTTTCATTTCAGATCCTGCATGCCAGGCCATTCATGCCATAAATCGGTAAATACTTTTTGCCCATGAGACGAATGATAAACATGTCTTAAGCGGTAAAACACAGCATATCGAATATAGGGAGAAACATTCGCAACGACCGTATGAGCAGTCAGATAGTGACAGAAAATCATGTCACCGGCTTTTCCCTTGATTTGTTCCGGCTGAGGCAGTTTCACCGGTGGTAAGTGGCCCGCTTTTAGACTGTCGGTTCCCTGTTCTCTGAAGTAATCAGCCAACATTCGATGCGTCCCGGGCCATCCCGTAAAATTTCCCCAGAACTCGTTCGGCACATCGCTCAGCAAAATTCCGGCAAGCGCGGTAAAACTGAAGATGCTTCCTTTACGCAGTTTGTTTTGAGAACTGTACATGCCGTCGATGTGCGGATGAAAGGCTCCCGGTGTTTGCATCACTGGAAAACGCAACGCGATTTGAGCGCCTCCTTCGAGCTTGAATTTTCGTGGCGCAATCGCTGATTCCACAATCTCCCACGCCGGTGTCTCGTAAAGCAAATCCAAAATCGGTTCCTTGTGAACCAGTTCCGGACAATAAGTGGTCGAGCGATAAGTCGCAACTTTATCAGGATCCATTCCCTTTCCCATTGAATGATTGATTGCGCGCAAAGCAACGTTGATCGATTTTTGTCCGACCACTCCAGGGATTTTCGTAAAACCCTTTTCGTATAATTCTTGTTTCTGTGAAATACTGAGCTTCATTTTTTTGAACAAAAGATAACGAAGGGAACAAAGATTAAAAATTCTTAGTTATCTTCGTTAACTTTTGTTAAGAAATTCTATAATATAATCTACCGCGCTAAACGGACGACTGAAAATTGAAAAGGGATACGATATTAGTTCTTGATTTTGGTGGGCAGTATACTCAGCTCATTGCGCGTAGAATCCGCGAACTGAACGTCTACTCAGAAATTGTTCCTCACGATATTACTCCGGAAGAAATTCGCAAACACAATGCGAAAGGCATTATTTTTTCGGGTGGTCCTGCCTCGGTTTACGAAAAAAATGCATTCCATAGTGATCCTGCATAGCTTCAGATGGGCTTGCCCGTCCTTGGAATCTGTTACGGGATGCAGTTGATCGGCTATCAGCTGGGCGGTGAAGTGGCCGGCTCTGAACGACGCGAGTATGGTCCAGCGACAATTGAAGTGCAGCCCGATCCCTTGTTCCGTGATCTTGAACCACAACTCGATGTTTGGATGAATCATGGCGACCGGATCACCAAGACCCCTCCCGGATTTCAATCGATTGCGTGCAGTTCCAATTCTCCCATTGCGGTGATGCGCAACGTAAGCGGATCCATTTATGGCCTGCAGTTTCATCCCGAGGTGGTCCATACGCCGAAAGGGACAGAAATTCTGCGTAACTTTGCCTTTGAAGTGTGCGGATGCACCCCTACCTGGACCCCCTCGTCCTTCATCGAAGAAACAGAGAATTCGATTCGCGAAAAAGTAAAGAAGGGCAAAATTCTTTGCGCTTTGAGCGGCGGTGTGGACAGCACAGTGATGGCATTTCTTCTGAAACGGGGCGCCGGTGACGCCCTCGTACCGGTGTTTATCGACAATGGCTTGCTGCGATGGAATGAAGGGGAACAGGTTTGCACGCGGTTGCGCGCGGCCGGACTTGATGTTCGTTATTACGACGCCTCCGACTATTTCCTGAAACAGCTCGAAGGAGTGGAGCACCCTGAAGAAAAACGCAAGATGATTGGCCGCGCCTTTGTGGAGATTTTCGAACGGATCGCTTCTGAGACGGAAGGGCTCCACTATCTGGCACAGGGTACGCTTTACCCGGATGTGATTGAGAGTGGCGGTTACAGGGGCACGGCGCAGGTAATCAAGACGCATCACAATCTTGTCGACTTGATTAGAACGATGAAATTAGAACTAATAGAGCCGTTTCGTGAAATATTCAAGGACGAGGTCCGTAGAATTGGCGCAGTAGTCGGTTTGCCGGAAGAGATCCTGTACCGGCAACCCTTTCCGGGACCAGGCCTGGCGGTTCGATGCGTAGGGCCGGTCAGTCGCGACAAACTGGACCTGTTACGGAAAGCAGATGCAGTTATAAAAGAAGAGATCGTGAAAGCGGGCTGGTACAGGCAATTGTGGCAATCCTTTGCAGTTCTCTTGCCGGTGCGAAGCGTCGGTGTCATGGGAGACAATCGCACTTACAGTTACGTTGTCGCTTTGCGGGCCGTGCACAGTCAGGATGGAATGACCGCGGATTGGGCGCGCCTTCCTTACGATGTGCTCGCCGCAATTTCCAGCCGCATCGTCAATGAAATTTCGGGCATCAATCGAGTCGTCTACGATATAACATCAAAACCACCCGGCACCATAGAATGGGAATGAAAACAAAATTAAAAATTAAAAATTAAAAACTGAAAATGGAAACTCCGGCGACGGCAGCATTTTTAATTTTTTATTTTTAGTTTTTGGTTTTATTTGCTATGGATTTCACGCATCTGCATTTACATTCTGATTACAGCTTGCTGGACGGCGCTTGCAAGATTGAAAAGTTAATCGACAAAGTTCAACTGCTGGGAATGAGCTCGGTCGCCCTGACCGATCATGGAAATCTTTTTGGTGCGGTTGAATTTCACGATTTCGCTCGCAAGAAAGGGATCAAGCCGATCATCGGTTGCGAGATGTACGTTGCGCCGGCGAGCCGCCTGGATAGAACCGGAAGGCCGAGCGACACGGAAGAAAATAATTTTCATCTTGTGGTGCTTGCAGAAAACAATGAAGGCTACCAGAATCTTGTCCGTCTCGTTTCGCTCGCGAATCTGGAAGGCTACTATTACAAACCCCGCGTAGATAAAGAACTTCTGGCGAAATACAGCAAAGGGTTGATCGTTTTGAGCGGATGCCTGAGTGGTGAAGTTGCGGTCAATTTATTGAATGGCAATTTTGACGGCGCGATGAAAGTTGCCGGTGAATATCGCGAAATCTTCGGCGCGGGAAATTATTTTCTGGAAATCCAGGATCATGGACTCGGCGATCAATTGCGGATCAATCCGCACCTGGTTCAAATGGCTTCGCGTCTGGAAATTCCTCTCGTGGCCACAAATGACAGTCACTACATCCACAAAGAAGATGCTCATGCGCATGATGTGCTGCTCTGCATTCAAACGAACCGGACTCTCAGCGAACAAAACCGGATGCGTTTCGGAACCAATGGTTTCTACATCAAATCACCCGAAGAGATGATGCAGGTTTTTCGCGAATTGCCGCAATCCATTCATACCGCCGGCGAGATCGGAAAGAGATGTGACGTCGATCTGAGGACAAAAGGATATCTCCTTCCTTTGTTTCCGGTGCCGGAAGGATACACCCCGGCTGCCTACTTTGAACAAATTGCCCGGGAAGGCTACAAGGCCCGCTTGCCGAAACTCGAAAAAATGCACGAAGAAAAACAACTGCGGCATCAGTTATGGGAATACGAACAGCGGCTGGCGATGGAAATCGCGGTGATCCAGCAAATGGGGTTTGAAGGTTACTTCCTGATCACCTGGGATTTCATCAAACATTCAAGAGAACAGAATATACCGGTCGGTCCGGGCCGGGGTTCGGCGGCAGGATCCCTCGTTGCGTACTGCATGCAGATCACCGATATAGATCCGCTGCAATACGATTTGTTGTTTGAGCGTTTCTTGAATCCGGAGAGGATCAGCATGCCGGATATCGATATTGATTTTTGCGGCCGGCGCCGCGGCGAAGTTATCGACTATGTGACGCAACGGTATGGCAGGGAGAACGTTGCGCAAATCATTACGTACAATACGCTCGCCGCACGCGTGGTGACTCGCGATGTTGGACGCGCAATGGAATTTCCCTACTCCCAGTGCGACAAACTTGCCAAAATGATTCCCAATGAACTCCACATCAGCCTGGAATCCGCAATACAAAATACTCCTCCTTTACAGGAAGCAATTAAAGATCCGAAAGTTCAGGAATGGATCGACATCGCCAAAAAATTAGAAGGGCTTGTGCGGAATGCATCCATTCATGCGGGAGGCGTTGTGATTGCGCCAAAACCGCTGATGGAACTCGTTCCTTTATTCCGCAGCAAGGAAGATGTCATCACGACTCAGTACGATATGAAAATTCTGGAGCGGCTGGGACTCCTGAAAATGGATTTTCTGGGAGTCGCCACATTTACGATTCTGGATGACACCCTGCAATACATTCGCGAGTATCTCGGAAAAGAAATCAATCTTCTTGATATTCCTCTGAATGATGCAAAGGTCTACCAGTTATTTACGGAAGGAAAAACAAACGGTGTGTTTCAGTTTGAAAGTTCGGGGATGAAAGCTTTGCTGCGTAAGTTTAAACCCGAACGTTTTGAAGACCTGATCATGCTGAACGCTTTGTTCCGTCCCGGTCCGATGCAAATGCTGGAGGACTGCATTGCGCGCAAACATGGCAAAGTCAAAATCCAGTATCTCCTCCCGCAACTGGAACCCTTTTTGAAAGAAACCTACGGCATCATCGTGTATCAGGAACAGGTCATGCAAATCGCGAGCAAGATCGGTGGATTCAGTCTGGGAGAAGCGGATCTGTTGCGACGCGCTATGGGCAAGAAAAAGATGGATGTGATGCAAGCACAGCGGGAACGTTTCGTTCAAGGAGCAAAAGAACGGAGCATTGATGCGAATAAAGCTGCCGAACTTTTTGATGTGATGGAGAAATTCGCGCAATATGGCTTCAACAAATCACATTCGACTGCTTATGCTCTGGTCGC
Source organism: Acidobacteriota bacterium (assembly GCA_046714535.1). Classification (GTDB taxonomy): domain Bacteria; phylum Acidobacteriota; class HRBIN11; order JAKEFK01; family JAKEFK01; genus JAKEFK01. The sequence continues at coordinate 5,387 of JBKKAT010000131.1, forward strand.
TTACCAGACGGCGTATTTAAAAACATACTATGCTGAGCCTTTTCTTGCCGCGCTACTTTCCAGTCAAATTGACAGACGGGGCGAGGTCGTCAGATATTTCCACGAATGCCGCGACATGGGCATCAAGATCCTTCCACCCAGCATCAACGACAGTGGAGAACGATTCAGCGTGGAAGGGGATACGATTCGATTCGGCCTTGCTGCTATCAAGAACGTTGGCGGAGCAGCAATTCAATCGATTGCAAAGGCCCAGCAGGAAGGAAAGTTTGAATCTCTAGAACAGTTCTATGAGCGTGTCGATACGCGCGCTGTGAACAAGCGAGTGGTGGAGAGTCTGATCAAATCGGGCGCAATGGACAGCTTTAACCTTCCGCGAAAACAATTGATTGAACAACTCGATCACATCCTGGAGGACGTTGCCCGTAAAGAGCGGCATGCCGGCCAGGCCACGCTTTTTGAATTGAGCGAAGTACGCCCTGTTGTTACCAGAATTGCGAACACGGAAGATTTTCTGGAACAGGAAAAACTTGCTCATGAAAAGGAAACGCTCGGGTATTACATATCCGGCCATCCCTTGCACAAACACAAAGAGTTGCTCGAGACCTATACAACTTCTCTCGAAAATATCGATAGCACTTGGGACGGCAAAGAAGTTTTGCTTGGTGGAATTATCGGCGCGATCAAACAGGTGAAAACCCGTAAAGGAGATTTTATGGCTTACCTGGAGCTGGAAGACCTGGCCGGAATGATTGAAGTGACTGTTTTCCCCGAACTCTTCCGCAACAACCTTTTGGAAATCGTACCGGAGGCGGAGATGATTGTTCGTGGCCGCCTGGAAATCGAAGAAGATACAAGAAAATTGATTGCTTCCGATGTCATTCCGATGAAAAATGCGCGCGAGCTTTTATCACAACAACTGAAAGTGCATATTTATCTTCCCGGAATGGAAAATGAAAAGATTGATCGATTGAAATCCATCGTGGAACAGTATCGCGGCGATTGTAATCTGGTCTTTGTTTTGAAAAGACCGGAACAGTTTGTCGCGTCTCTCGCTCCTTCGCCTGTTTTCCGAGTTAGACCATCCCGAGATTTTGTATTTGCTCTGGAGCAGCTCCTCGGACCGAACTGCGTCGAATGGCAAACCCGCAAAGCTGATGTAAAATAGATTCAGTCTTTCGGAGGGCGGGCCTCCGTGCCCGCCAAAATCATCGCCCTGGCGGGCAGTGACGCCCGCCCTCCAAAGTATATGATTTATGGGTAATTACAATTTTGAAGCACCGATCGTCGATTTGCTGCGGGAAATCGAGGACCTTTCCATTTATTCGGATCGCCCGGAAACCGCAGAACGGATAGAGAGATTACGGGACAAACTGGCACGGTTCCGCAGGGAGATTTACTCTCGCCTGAATCCTTGGCAAATCACGATGGTGGCTCGCCATCCGCAACGTCCCTATACACTCGACTACATTCAACGACTATTCACCGATTTCATGGAAATGCATGGCGACAGAAAGTTTTCCGATGATCCTGCGATCGTAGGAGGAATGGCGAATTTTGAAGGTCAAAGGGTAATGGTAATCGGCCATCAGAAAGGACGTGATTCGAAACAAAGAATCTACCGCAACTTCGGAATGCCAAATCCGGAAGGGTATCGCAAAGCCCTCAGACTCATGAAATTTGCGGAAAAATTTCATCACCCGATCCTTACTCTGATCGATACACCGGGCGCCTATCCGGGGATTGGAGCAGAAGAACGCGGACAGTCCGAAGCCATCGCAATCAACTTGCGTGAAATGGCGCGATTGAAAGTTCCTACGATCGCCGCTGTCATTGGGGAAGGGGGAAGCGGTGGAGCTTTGGCACTGGGTGTGGCCGATCGGGTTCTCATGATGCAATACTCCATCTACTCCGTAATTTCCCCGGAAGGATGCGCTTCCATACTCTATCGCGATACAGGAAAAGCAGAAGATGCGGCACAAAACTTGCACTTGACCTCCGCTGATCTTATGAATTTGGGGATGATTGATGAAGTCATTCCTGAACCACTGGGAGGAGCACATGCAGATTGGGACGCAGCAAGTGGATTGCTCAAGCAGGCAATCCAAAGACATCTCACTGAAGTCAGCAAATCACACTGGAACGACCGCACTCACACTCGATACGATAAATTCCGCAAGATGGGTTTTTTTCAGGAATAGTGCCAAAGCAATGAGTAATGAGTCATGAGTCCGCTACGGGTGGCTTTGTTGTACGGCGGGAGATCGGGTGAGCATGAAGTCTCAATCCGGTCGGCGCGTTCCATCTACGAAACGTTGAAAAAAAAACACAGTGTGTTTCCAATTTTCATCGATAAGAATGGATTCTGGTGGCGGGTAGATGCTGGAATAGACCGGCTTCCGGCAAAAGCGGAAAAATTAGAAGAACGTGTTTTTGTATATCCTGGCTTCAGTGAGCCCCAGTTGAGCACAGCTCAAGCTCAACTAAAAATCGACATCGTTTTTCCAGTGTTGCACGGCACACACGGTGAAGATGGCATCATTCAAGGGGCTCTGGAATCCGCGGGAATTCCGTATGTGGGAGCCGGAGTTGCTGCCTCGGCTGTGGGAATGGACAAGGCAATGATGAAAGCTCTGTTCGTTCAAGCCGGTTTGCCTGTTGCGCCCTATTTATGGTTTTACCGGTCGAATTGGAAAACAAACCGGCAGAAAATCATCGATCAAATTGAAGCAAGTTTGCCCTATCCTGTTTTTGTAAAGCCAGTAAGTCTTGGGTCCAGTGTAGGTATACACAAAGTTCACGATCGCGGCGAGCTTCCGGCTGCCTTTGAGGATGCTGCACGCTATGATCAAAAAGTGATCGTGGAAAAAGGAATTAACGCGAGGGAATTCGAGTTGTCTGTTTTGGGAAACCAGGAAGCAAAGGCGTCGCTGCCCGGAGAATTGATTCCTAAACGTGAATTCTACGACTACGCTGCGAAATACATTGAAGACACCACGGAGCTGCAGATTCCAGCAAAAATGAAATCCGAAGAGGTTCAAAGTTTGCAAAATCTCGCCGTTCGCGCTTTTGAATCGATTGATTGTTCCGGGATGGCCCGCGTGGACTTCCTTCTGGATCGCGATACGGGAGAGTTTTATATTAATGAGATCAATACCATTCCGGGATTCACGAACATCAGCATGTATCCGAAGCTGTGGGAAGCGAGTGGTCTCCCCTTCGCTGATCTGCTCGATCGCCTGTTAGAGCTTGGTCTGGAACGCTTCCGCGATCTATCCGAAAACGTCACCTCCTACGACGCAATCAAAGACGTTTAACTCTTTAACGCAGAGACGCAAAGAACGCAGAGATAAAAAATAAATGTATTCTTTTCTCTGCGATCTCTGCGCCTCTGAGTTTTGAGCTAATGCCAGCGTGATGAGATAGCTTCGGCGCGGTCTTGCAGCGTTGCCAGCAGTTTCACATCACCGAAGTCATCGAAGCGTCCATGACGCATCAAATGCAAACTGCGTTGCGTGATGTAATCAAAATTCAGCCGGAAATCCTTGCGGTCCTGGTTCTCAAACATTGCTTTGAGCAACCTTAACTGCTGATCGAGCGGGTCCGTGGACGCGGCCAGTTTGGGCGCAACCGGCGCCGGTGCTGCAATCACAGCGCGAGCAGCCGGCACTCTGATGGGCTTCGGCAAGGGCGCAAATTCCCTTTTTAACTCGGTCATCCACTGATTCAACAGATCCGTTTCCATTTTTCGCGCCGGCTGTTTTTGTTCCGGAGCCTGCAACAGCAAGGGAACCTTTTGTGTAGCTGATTTCATGAAACGGTCATCTTCCACAATCCAGCCAAGATTGATCATCTTCAAATAGGGTGAAATGGCGCGATGAATGGATTCCGTAAAAGGGCGAATAATCTTTTCTACGCTGTCTGTGATGCTATTGAAACGGTTTAATACATAATAGATTTTGAAATCACGAATTACGTTTCCGAGCATCGCCAGCACTACTTCGTTGTCCACTTCTTTTTGCATCAGCAGCAGAAATTCTTCCAGATTCTTTTCTTTCGCTTCGTAAACATCTTCCATGGCCTCAATGTGGACCATATAGTTCACAACCTGCATCTGGGAAAGCCCGCTACGTAAGAGGAATGAGTCGAATGTAAAAAGCGCTTTCAGCTTGCGCAAAATCAGGGCTTTTACCATCTCCGAGGCGGCAAAAACGGCCGAAGGAACCAGTGGTGTGAACACGATCACACCCGTATTCGCGTGAGGTAGAAAATCCAGAACGTGAGGATCGATGCCCGCTTTCAAATCGATCACAATGTAATCAGCCTGAAGGGAATTGATAGCACGGATGAGCGCTATTTTATGTCTTTCATCGAAGTTCAGAAGATCTTCGATCAATCCGCGCGGCGAAGCAATAAAACCAAAATTGCGATAACGGCCATTAGGATCGAGCTTCGCATCGATTTGGGTGACGCAGGAATTCAGTGGAACACCGCGTCGAAAGAAATGGTATAAGTCGTAGGGGACCGCCACATCAATGCTGTTCCTGACACTGGATGTTCCCATGTCGAGATCGATCAGGACGGTGCGTCCATAAC
>JBKKAT010000132.1:0-2547 GCA_046714535.1 Acidobacteriota bacterium
CCTATCTCCTGGACCAATTGATCCAGCTCCGGAGCATCCACATGCAATACTTCCTCTTCCATCGCATCCTGAAGATGCGAGGTCAGCTCTTCCACAGCGCCCACAGGATCGGATTGATATCGCGCCAGATAGTCCGGTGCCTCCAGCGGAGCGCCAATACTAACAAGCACTTCTCCACGAAAAGATTTTCGCGTGAAAAAATTCAAGCCCACCGGCACGATTTTCACTCCTACGGAAAACTTCCGCTCCGTTTCCATCGCAATCCGCGCTGCGCCCGTCTTGATCCGTTTTACGCGCGGTTCGGAATGCGTTGTCCCTTCAGGATAAATACCGATCGCTCCGCCCTCTTTCAGAACGTCGTAACAGGCCTCAAAGGTGGATCTGTTTTTCTCACTGTGTGAGGCATCATCTTGCTTGCGATAAACCGGAATCACGCCGGCGTTATCGAGAAATAGGGCCAGCATTTTATTTCGAAAGAGCTGAGAGGTTGCAAGATAATGAATCTTCCGCTCAATGGCGTAACTGATCATCATCGAATCAATGAAATTGTTTGGATGATTCATCGCAAAGATGACCGGTCCTTCCGGGATGTTGGCGGTTCCCTGAATCCGGATTTGCCGAAAAAAGCGATTGATCCAAAAGCGTACGAATCGTCGAAGGAGAAGATAACTCAAAGAGGCAGGGCGAGGCATGAAACCATATTAACATCCCGTCCATTGCAATGACTTACGTGACACATAGAATAGTAAAGCAATACTTTCAATAGCGGAGGGTAAGAATGAATGCGCAAGTTCGGTTTTGCTTAATGGCAATCTTCTTTTTTACTTTGATTGTCCCTGCAGGTTCGTTGTCCGCAGCGGACAAGAGCGAAGAGGCGCAAAAGTTTATTGACCAGGCTGAAGCGCGTTTGCTGGAACTGACGATCGATTCAGAGCGCGCTGCATGGGTACAGGCAAATTTCATTACTGAAGACACGCAACAAATATCAGCATCAGCGGAAGAGCGGCTTACGACTGCAGGAGTTGAGTTTGCAAAGGAGGCAAAGCGTTTCGACAAAGTTAAGCTTTCGCCTGATTTGCGCCGCAGAATCGATTTGCTGAAACAGCTACTCCCAGCCCCTGCTCCCGCCGAAGCGAAGTTAGCGCGTGAAACTGCGCAGATCGCTGCGAAGCTCAAAGCGGTGTACGGAGAAGGCAAATATTGCCCTCCCGGTAAGTCCGGTGAAGACTGTCTGGACGTGAATGAAATCACCAAAATCTTTGCAGAAAGCCGCGATCCCAAACAACTTCTTGAGGTCTGGAAGGGATGGAGAACCATCGCGCCGCCTATGCGTGCTGATTACAAACGTTTCGTGGAACTGGTGAATCAGGGCGCGCGGGAACTCGGCTATCCGGACTTAGGCGCGTACTGGCGTTCGAACTATGACATGTCTCCGGACGCGTTCGCCACTGAGACGGAACGATTGTGGACCCAGGTTCAACCGCTTTATGATTCGCTGCATTGTTATGTTCGTGCCAAACTTGGCGAAAAATATGGAACTCAGGTTGTGCCACAGGATGGTCCGATTCCGGCTCATTTGCTTGGCAACATCTGGGCGCAGGATTGGAGCAACATTTATGAGTTGGTCGCTCCGGCTACTGCAGATCCCGGCTATGATCTGACCAAAATCATCGTCGCAAAAAAACTCGATGCGAAGGGAATGACGAAGATTGGCGAGCGCTTTTTTACCTCGCTTGGATTGGATCCGCTTCCGGAAACTTTTTGGGAACGATCGCTTTTTACTAAACCGCGCGACCGCGAGGTCGTCTGTCATGCGAGTGCGTGGGACATTGATCAGGTGGAAGACCTACGCATCAAGATGTGCATTGAACCGAATGCAGAAGATTTTAAAACGATTCATCATGAACTTGGTCATAATTTTTATCAGCGCGCCTACAATCAACTTCCCTTTATCTATCGACAAGGCGCGAATGACGGTTTTCATGAAGCGATCGGCGATACCATTGCATTGTCGGTTACACCGGCGTATCTAAAACAAATCGGCTTCATCGAAACGGAACCTCCGGCTTCAAAAGATATCGGACTGCTGCTGAAAGATGCGATGGAAGGAGTTGCATTTTTACCTTTTGGGCTCCTCATCGATCAGTGGCGCTGGAAGGTCTTTTCCGGTGAAATCAAACCTGAAAATTACAACAAAGCCTGGTGGGAGATGCGCGAGAAATATCAAGGAGTCAGCGCGCCGGTAACGCGGACCGAGAGCGACTTCGATCCCGGCGCAAAATATCACGTACCGGCGAATGTATCCTACACACGCTATTTTCTGGCACGCATTCTTCAGTATCAGTTTCACCGTGCCCTATGTGAAACGGCCGGATACAAAGGCCCGCTCAATCGCTGCACCATCTACGGCAATAAAGCTGCCGGCGAACGATTCAACAATATGCTAAAAATGGGAATCAGCCGTCCGTGGCCCGATGCTCTTGAAGCGGCGGCGGGAACACGCAAAATGGATGGAACCGCCCTGGTCGATTACTACGCGCCGTTGAA
>JBKKAT010000133.1:0-3831 GCA_046714535.1 Acidobacteriota bacterium
CGTCAAGGCAGGCAGAAGCTGACAAAACAAAATCTCAGTACGTTTGCTGATTTCGTGGAAACCAGAACGTTGAAAAAACAAAAATATCTGTGGGAGCAGTTCTCCTTCGAACATTTGCCAGTAGAAATAATTAGTCACCTGTACCAGCGATTCGTGAGTGGAGGACATGGTACTGTCTATACGCCTCCAATAGTTGCCGCTTTGTTACTGGATCATGCGATGCCTTACACCAAACTTAATGGGGAGGAACGCATTCTAGACCCAGCCTGCGGCTCAGGTGTTTTTCTCGTTGGTGCCTTTAAAAGATTGATTAACATATGGCGGAATCGTAATAACTGGCAAAAACCAAGCGTCGAGATTCTCAAAGGCATTCTTAAGAAAAGCATTTTTGGTGTTGAGTTAGATCCGGGGGCCATCGATTTAACGGGGTTTAGTTTATCGTTAGCTGTCTGTGATGCTCTTCAACCGGATGTAATCTGGAGTGAATTGAAGTTTTATCCACTTCGTAAAACAAACCTCTTCGAAGCGGATTTTTTCAACCTTCTTTTCGAGAAAGAAAATCATAGTTTTCTTCAGGAAGGATTCGATTTAATTATAGGAATTCCTCCGTTCGAATCTCGATTATCATGTGCTGCTGAAAAGATCAACTTGGCTGCGGTTCGACGAGGTAAGCTTCCCGACAAACAGGCAGCGTATCTCTTCTTAGAACAGTGCCTCCCAATGCTCAAATCCAGGGGTAAGGTTTGCTTTATTCAGCCATCCGGTTTTTTGTTTAACAGCAGCAGTCGCGAGTTTCGAACATCTATCTTTGCGGCCAACGAGGTGGACACGATTTTTGACTTCACGTCGATACGCGGCCTTTACGAAGCCGATCCAAAGACTGTGGCCATTCTCGTGAATTCAGCTACGCCAGCAGAGAACCACATCATCCGGCATCTGACTTTCCGGCGCACGGTGAGCGTTCACGAGCGCCTGCACTTTGAAATTGATTACTATGATCATCATCGTGTTTCATTAAGAGAAGCTTTGGAGGATCCTTATGTATGGAGAGCGAACCTTCTTGGTGGAGGGCGCCTCCGAAATATTTCAAGATCTTTAAGGAAGATGCGAACCCTAGAACAATTCGTCTCGAAGCAAAAAGGATGGGACTATGGCGAGGGATTTATCGCCGCAAAGAAAGGCAAGCGATCACTCGCACCATTTCTCAAAGGAAAGCCACTTATACCTCCGCAGGCCTTCACATCCAGTGGCATAGATAAATCAAAACTCCAAACTGTTACGGAGACCCATTTCAGATCTGCCTATACAGAAAGGCGCTATTCGTCACCTTTAATTCTGATCAAGACCACAGAGTCACTTCCGATGGTCTATTGGGATAACGGATTTGTCGCATATAGTAACAAGATTCTTGGAATACATGCACCCAGATCAGATGAACTTGAACTACGAAGACTGTTTAAAACTTTTTGCTCTTATCACGATTGGTTGAGGTTTGCTTGCGCACTGGTCGGTTCACAGGCCTTTGTTGGTAAGGCCACGTCGATCCTTAAGCAGGATATAGACGTTCTGCCTTATCCTGAAAACTCGGATGAGCTTTCTTTCTCTTTCTGGGAAGAGGCTCTATGCGAAGATGTAATTCAATACATGAACCGGTACGTTAGGGTGGGACAGAACTCAGATCTACTCAGAAGAGCAGCAGAACTGGAAGATCTACATCGGTATTCGCAGATGTTCGAACGCATGCTCGGTACTGTTTACCATAATTTACAGTCCGGTGAACCGCAATTTTTGGACGGTCTAATCTGTCAGTCTTTTTATTTTTCTGAATACCCAAATTCTCTTCAGATTTCCGCCCAAGCAAAGAAAGCGCTTGACAACGTGATTTCTGATGGAAGCCACGGGTCGATCCGCACTATTCGAGTATTAAGGTTCTATATCGACAATGTCCTTTTAATTGTAAAACCTGATCGGTTACGCTACTGGATAAGATCCACTGCTATCCGCGATGCGGATGAAACGCTCGTCGACCTTCGACGCCAGGGCCTTTGAAATCAATGGACGATATTCCAAAGGCAAGCAGCGGTACAATAACGGCTGGAATCCAAGAGAATGCCCTGATCGCTCAGACAGTAGAGTTTGTGCGAACGCAGCTGCCAAGGTGGCGTGACGATCCAGATCGGCCCAAGGAATCATCCGAAAATCAATTGAATTCTCAGTTGTGTAAGTTTTTAACGCGCGAAGCTAGGCTTCACTTTCCAATGGTCCATTTCGATCATCAGGAATTTCAACCAAAACGCAGGAGTGTAGATATTGGCGCAGCTCTCACTGAGACTACTTGGTTGGAAGGGAAACTATATACCATTTACGATCCATTGATTCTTTTCGAAGGTAAAAGGCTGCCAGCTCCTTCCTCAAATCGTGAGAAAGAGTACGTGACCGGTTTTCAGAACAATTCAGGCGGAATACAAAGATTTAAGCTTGCATTTCATGGAGCTACCATGGCTCAGGCGAGCATAATAGGTTACATACAAAAGAAGGCTCAACAGAATTGGAGAAAGCAAATCAATGCTTGGATAACCGAACTATCAGAAGGTAAATATCAGGACGGATGCATTTGGAATAACGAGGAAAAACTTGAATTGCTGGAGGAGGATCTGCCCAATGGTGTTGGAAGCTACGAATCAAATCACCCGCGAACTGTCGCTGGTGAGACCAGTGCAATAAAGATTGTTCACCTCTGGGTCACAATGGCCTAAGCACTGCTCTGTCGGATACCGGACGGGTAATCGCTCCGACGAACAGGTCCACTAAGTGTTGTTTGCGCCTTTCGAATCTTCGACGCTCGAATCCTCCTTCCTTAAGGGAAACACTTAAAACGCAGATTTTTGTAGATGTTTGGGTGCAGCTGCTGGTTCCGGACATGGGCGACCAGGCTTCCGGACATGACCGGCCACCTTTTCGGTGGACGCCTTGTGGGCGCAGTACTCTCATATTTTTCACAGTGGGTTGAGATTTAAGTCAGTAGTTATTGCTCTTTTTTCAACCTACTCACTAAAGGTCGCTGGTTCGTTCTTCATGTTGTGGGATCGTGATAATCGATTTATGATGTGATGCTTTAAAAATACCCAAGCAAAAACAAATGAATACCACTGCGCCATTCGAACGGGGAAACTCCGGGTTTCGGCTAACTCAAGCTCTTTCAGGACGATTTACAGATTGGGCCGAGAACCTTTCAACAGGATCGGCCATGGTCCTCGCGATTTCACGGAAAGGGCCGAGACTTTTAGAACTCCTTGTTAATGAAGGATTTCTTCCTTATCCCTTCATGGAAAGGATAATCACTGAACACGCCCTTCCTTTTGTACCAGAGTATTCTTCGGATCTGATCATAACGGATGACCTTGTTATTCATGGGTACCTTTAACCGAATATATGCTTTGGCCAATTGTGCGTACCGCGACCGTCCCGGGCACGGTCAAGTGTTGGGGATGCCCTTTGCCGTAAGTTGCTAAGTGGCCCAGATTCCTAAGCTCTTGAACTCATTGCCAAAAGGAATTAAAGTTTTTATGTACTAATAGATTAGTACTAAACTCGATCCAAACTACTAAGAATATCTTGATAGAAAAGTTTGTGAGACCTAGCAACTCATTCTTCCGAAAAGTTGAAGAAGACACGAGTGAATTCGCACGATGAAAGGGCAGTTTCAAAAGGCGCTTAATGTTACCGAGCGCTGACTCAACTGGAACGCGATGTCGCAAAGAGGCTCCGGCCAATGCTGCAATAATTGAAAGCCTGAGCCCTTTCCTTCGAAAGCTGGAAACATCCATAACC
>JBKKAT010000134.1:0-4582 GCA_046714535.1 Acidobacteriota bacterium
GATTGAAGGGGAGATCTTTAAAAAGATAGCGGCCGTTGGAATCGGCCGTCGTTACTTCATCTAGAAAATCCGAAAACGGATGGCCACTGAAAAGAAGGACGGTGCTGCCTGGCGCAGGTTGTCCATCGACCGTCTTGATTTCACCGCTGATGGTTCCTCTTTCCGCAAAGCGCAAAGTTACGACGGCCGTCGATCCGGCGTAAAGCACATTCACACCCGCCTGGACCAGATCTCCCGTTTTCGTGTTATTGGCAAGAACGGCCCAATTCCCAACAGGAATGTTGTTGAATACTACTGAATTGCTCACTGAAAGACGTTGAGAATAAGGAGTGCCCTGAACGGCAACGACGACATCAGCGAGACTCATTCCTGTTGCCAGGGAGACGATTGCTTCAATGGATCCGCTGCCGGCGGCAACGATATTCACGGTTACACTGACGCCGGCGGGAACGTTCACTGTTACCGTTCCGATGTTTCTTCCGGTGGCGGTATCGCTCGGGATTAGCTTAATCGCCCCGGCAGGTACCTGATCAAACTGAAACCATCCTTCATTGTCGGAGTAGTCCACCATCGTGGGGTCGATACCAACCGATAAAAGAACAGCCGCGCCGATGATTGGATCCGTCCCATTGGATTCCAGAACCCTACCTTTTACCGAGCCGGCCAGAGTGGTAGTAACTTCGATATCTGCGGTTACAACAGAACCAGCCAGTTGGATGGCAGTAGACGTGGCTCCAAAAAACTTTACCGGATCTGCGGGGTCCTGATTTTGAGCGTTCAAGTTGACGGGACCCACAGCAACGCGATCGATCAAATAATTTCCATTCGCATCCGTGAGCACTTGCCGCGAACTGAGTTCGTTGGTTGCGATGGCTGTTACAACTGCACCGCCAACGGGAATTGTGGTGGCTCCGGAACGTTTGAAGACCTTGCCTTTGAGAGTTCCGCGTCCAAGCAGAACAATATCCAAACGAATCAATTGATTCCGGAAAGTAACGGTGCCGGAAGAAGTGCCGAGTTCACCCGACAACGGTTCCTGAGCGGTGAGCGTAAATGGCTCATTCAGTTTTCGCACATAATCAAACGAATACTCACCTTGCGCATTGGTAAATGCCTGTGCTGTGGTGTGCGGGACTCTATCTCCAAAAAGGTCATCGTTATCAATTTCGGTCAGTGTGACGCGCGCGCTCGGTATCGGGGTTCCATCGGAAGCGATAAAACGGCCGGTCACCCTTGCCGCTTCATTCGTAACAGTCGTTTGAATCCGCGTTGTTCCCTGCACGAATTGAGATGTGGAAATCGACTGAACAGCGGAGACCAGCAGGTCATTATCGACAAAGGGTGAAATCGGATTCTGAAAAGAGATGTATGCGATGCGACTGCCTAATTGGAGACGGACGTCGATTACTTGATTTCCGGAAACGGAGTAGTTCGAAATCTTTTCTGCGGATTCTTCTGTCACAGGTTGATTGAAAAGAACCGCGATGATGTGTCCGGTCTTGTCTGCCTTCGCGTCTTGAATCGCCGCAACTACAGCAGGTGAAGATCCACCGATCTCCTCTAAGGGAACAGAAGTGATGGTGCCCAGTTCATCTTTTAATTTCAGCTCGGTTGTGGAAATTGTGTTGTTAAAAATGACTTCGTATGACTTACCGCTGGCGGTCGAAAGATTATTGAGCTGTGCTTCATAAAAGGAAGCGCCAATCGGAACGAGGATGCTGAGATCGGAAGTTCCACCGGTGCCCGTAATACGGAGAGTATGCGAAGGCGGATCAGCAAAATTTCCGATGATGTCCCATTGCGCCAAACCGTCTGCGGTAGCAAAACGCTCGCCTACCAGATTTGCGTTTGCATCGGTGATCGATAGGCCGGCCGGAGAAGTGGATGATGTCAACATAACCGACAGGTATCGATTCCGGAAGAAGGTTGCGTCTGCAAAGGAATCATGAAACGCGATCGCATTGGTATCGCCTATATTCAACTGACTGAATACTTCGAAGATCCACATCATCAGCAGTTCCCACGACTTGATCGTTCCCGGGCAGTCGGACCGGAACCGGGGAACCTAGAGCCACACTCGGATTCGTTTTCACGAGTTTCATTTCGGTTGGATTGAAGCTCATCTGCGCGGTCAGATTGTCCACCGTCAAATTCGTACCGGGGGTAGCCCCGTTTTTCACCAAAAGCACTACGGCAAAAAACTGATTTAAAAATGCAATGTCGTTTGGAAAAACCAGAATTCCCGGTATATCCGGGAGAATGCCATCAAAATCGGGATGGGTAGGCGCGAAAGTGATGGGAACAAAAGCTGGTATTTCTCCAAGTCCTTTGCTCTCTGCTCCGACCAGTTGAGGCGTGGCGAATTGCACGCCGCTATTCGTGATCGGAATAAACGGTTGCAAATTTGCCTTCTTAGGAATCAAAAGGGGAAAACTGATGCTAACCGGCTTGCTGCTGAAGGTTAGTCCGACTTCAAACGAGACAGCGGTAAAGTCCGCTTCGTTAATAACGATGCCAAGGCTACGGATTTCCTCCAGGGAAAGTGGACGGCTTGAGATCTGGCTGATCAGCACATCGATAACGCGAATCTCTACGCGATCCGGCGTTGTGGAAGCAAGGATCTGTCCGTTGTTTTCCAAACGGATGTCTTCGAAGTAATAGGTGCCTTTCGTTTGAAGCGCAGGAAGCTGAAAAGGTGAGCCGGGATCGGTATCGAAGCTCAAGGCGCCGCTGATACCGGGTCCACGCAGTTCCCCTTTGAGTTTTCCTGATAAACCTTTGCCGGTTGTATTCAGGAAAATGGGAACTCCAGCCGGTGTCTCCAATAGTGACGGAGACACTTCAATATTGGAACCAAATACTGTGATTCTCCCCGTGATCAGGGCAGGATCATCAGCGTAAGCTGTGATTACACAAATTAGAATTAATACAGTAGTAATAACAAAGCGCACACAAATATCCCCTCTTTTCGTTTGGCATCTGGTGTAAAGTGCCCCCGGCTGCGACTAAAGTTTCTTACCTGGATTGAACCTTAGGTCGCTACTGAAAGTCTAAACGGAACCAGAAAGTGTTTCCCCCGCCTTCTGGAACGCCCAATCTTATACAACAGTTGTTTCTACTGTGTCAAGCGTTTTTCTAAAATATTTTTATTAGTGTCCTTTTATTTGCATCCTACTAATCCGATAGCAATGTTGATGCCAACACTAGTCGGATTTAGCACTCGAGGAGGGTTTCATTAGAGTTCTGATTTTCCGTACTGAAATGCTGAAAGGATGTCTGAATTTCAGAGTGAGGTTGCGCTGAAAGTCCGCGGACACAATACCGGCTGAATGCCGGTGCAAATCTGCCTTAGAGGGTTTTGCCTGCTAGTACCATCGACCCCGTAGGTTGCGGGACGCCGCCGCGGGGTTCGATCGTGACGGCAAACTGCAAGGCGCCTTCTGCGGTGCCCTCGATACGGGAAATGGTGACGACTGCGTTTCCCTGCGAGTTGGGATAGAACACTCCTAAGCTGACCGGACCTTTACTTCCAATCACCCAGAGCTGATAGGATTTTTCAGCGGAGAGTGGTGGAAGCAGATTGACATAAAACATTCCACGCGAAGCTTGCGGGTTCCATAACATTTTGCCCTTCGCTTGCGGGACAGGGTTCATTCCGGTCAGCAAAGCCAGTTGGACGGAAGGGTCGCGCAGCCAATCAATCTCCTTTCTTTGCTGAAGCAACAACTGTTGCAATTCGCCGAGTTCCCGATCGCGTTGCAAAAGCTGCTCGTTGAGCTGAATAAACCATACAGTTCCGATTGCCGCGAGAATCAACACAGCGGCGAAGGATAACAGAGTCCATGTGGACGAAGCTTTCCTTGGTTGCGGTTCCGCTTGAATCCGGTTCCAGATTTTGTCTTTCAGCTCCGGCGGTAGCGGCGAATTCGGAAGCGCGTAAGGCAGACGCGCCCCGGTTTCCTGGAAGATGCGAAGCTCGGGCTCACAGATATCGCATCCTTGATTCAGATGCGCTTCCATCTGAAGCTTCTCCGTTGTGTTCAACGCGCCGAGCGCATAGAGCGGCAACGAATCCAGATATTCATGTTTAAGCATCGATCTCTTCACCCGAAGGCTTTTCGCCGGAAAAAAGTGTCCTCAATTTAATGAGAGCGGCACGGATCCGGCTTTTCACCGTCCCGAGCGGCTCCTGAAGTTTTTCAGCAATCTCTTCCTGCGTAAGTCCTTCATAGTATGACAACTCTAGTACTAACCTCTGCTCAGAGGAAAGCCGGCTGAGCGCGTTCAAGACGTACTGCTGCGTAACGCTTGCTCCCTGCAGATCCGTTTTATCGGGAATCTGCTGAAGCTTATCGTCGGTCTGTTCTTCGAGGCGCTTCGTGACGGTCTTGCGACTCCGGTATCGATCCAGTGACCGGCTCCTGGCGATCGTAAAAAGCCAGGTCTTGACCGA
The DNA here is from genome assembly GCA_046714535.1 of Acidobacteriota bacterium. Classification (GTDB taxonomy): domain Bacteria; phylum Acidobacteriota; class HRBIN11; order JAKEFK01; family JAKEFK01; genus JAKEFK01. The sequence goes on from JBKKAT010000134.1 coordinate 4,454, forward strand.
AGCACGGGATGCATCGAAGCGTTCTGCCTCTCGCCAGATTTGAAGGAATATTTCCTGTAGTACATCCTGGGCTTCCGCCTCATCCTTTAATATACGTACGCACAGGTTAAAAACGATCTGTGCGTAGCG
>JBKKAT010000135.1:0-5718 GCA_046714535.1 Acidobacteriota bacterium
GTGTTGACCCTATTGTCTTTTGGGTTTCTTCTAAGACGAGTTACGGAGGGTGCCGAATTACCATGGCCGCTTGCGAAACCCTTTTCAGGAATGACACTTGTTTCTCTGATTGTTGCACCTTATTTGATCCTCATCCTGCTATTTCCGAAATTCTTTTGGGAAGATTTTAATGGTGATTCCGTTCACGCCTACGAGTCAGCCCGCCTTCTTTTTATTCGTCCTCTGCCTTTTTGGCCGTCTTTCGCAGGAAATATTGCCCAGGACCCTGGAATGAAATCGATGCTTTTCGCGTATCCTGCTTCCTGGTTTATTCGCTTGTTTGGTGAATTTGAAGTCTCGGCAAGGCTTCCATTTCTGTTAAATATGATCGCTCTATTTGGTGGCATCCTTGCGGTCGTACAACATAATCAAAAAAACATCCTCGGTTTTTTTGAACGCATATTCATCTGGTTTGCCTTAGCGATCTACACTGTAGTACTGGCCTTTAACGCAACTTACGAACCCTACTCGGCGGACATAACAATGCCGTTGACCCGGGATATTCTTGGTATTGCTTGTTTTCTCGGTTTCCTGCTTGGATTTCTCCGAAAAGAACATGGATGGATGATCCTGTTTGCGTTCCTGACTTACTCCTCTTACCCGAGAGGACTCTTCATAATGGGACTATGGTTGGCATCCGTCTTTTTGGTCCTGCGACCTCGTCCCTGGAAGCAGACAGCAATGGGCGCCGCAACGTTACTCGGCTGTGTGATGGTAGAAGCTTTGGCGCCTTACATTTTGGAGGCGCTCCATCACCCGAATCCGGGAAGGGAATTCTCCGCACAAGGGATTCTCGGTTACGTTGGTTTTGGGTCGGGTGATTGGCGGCGCGTTCTTTTTTTTGTTGTTCCGGGCGGTATTTTGCCTTTTTTTTCTCTTGCCGCCTGGCGAAAACAGGATGACATAGCCAAATCGATCACGTTGCCTGTAATCGCTGCCATTGGCTATTTCTATTTCCAGATTCAAACCGCTTTTCATCATTTCATGCTGGCAATGATCCTCCCGGTGATCGTATATTGGCGACTCTACCTGACCTCGCAATTTCATCACAAGTCCATTTTTCTAACTGGTACAGCCGTTGCAGCGATCCTTGCGTTTGTGGTCTCTTTTCCCGAGAACAGAACTCTCTATACAAGTGGCAAGGTCATTGGCGCAAGCATTGAAGACCGGATCGGGGGATATGAAAGTTCAAATCCGGAAGGTTTCGATAGCTCCACGAAGTTGCACTGTATCATTCCTTTTACTTGGGATCCCAGCGTGCCTCACCAGAACTACGGTGGGTCCCCTCTGGTCTGGTATTTTTATGCCCAGCATAAAAAGATCCCTTCCGAAACGAACTACATCTTGCAGCGTGCCGGTGATCCTCCACCTGAAGGTGTGAGTTCAGTGGTCACTCGTGGCAAATTCAGTATCTACATTCGCAGCAAGGAAGTTTGGGCTCAACATCTTGGAATGAGGCCTCCGACTCCACCGGGGAATCATTTGTATTTCGTTCCTCCTGAGACGCTCTTCTCTTCAAAAATGCGTCACAATACAATGTCGTCCTGTAACCTCACATCCATTGAATAATCATGGAATTCCGCTATCCATTTAAGAATGTACTAATAGCCTGGGTCGTTTGCTTCTCTATTGGAACTTCCTGGGAATCGGCATTTCGCATACTCAGGGAGCATCCCTATTGGGGTTTTGAACAAACCATTTCCTTCATCGCCAGCAATTACTTGCTTGCGGTTGGTTGCAGCATTCTCCTGGCAGTTCTTCACAAAGGACTAATCATAATCATGGGGCGCTCAATTTCTCAAAAGTTTCTGTGGCCAGAAATTGGATTGGCTGCCGCTGCTCTGTTAGGTATGATCATCTGGGTAATCCGTTACCGATTTCGTATAAATCAGTTGAGCTTCGTATTGGTTCTGATTCTGGCTTACCTGGGATGCATCCTATTCGCCAGATTACTTCACCGGCACGTGTTATCCAGAACTTCATTTTCTGTTCTGAGCAGGGTTGCGGTTTTCGCGATTTTCGGCCCGATTGCAGCGGCCTGCGCTATCCAACTAATGCGAGATTTTAAACAACAATCTGTCAAACTCCCGAACAACGCAGTGCATTCTGTCGTTTTAATCAGTGTTGACACCCTGCGCTGGGATTATGTCGGAGCCTATGGCGCTCTTGATGTTCATACACCGGTAATGGATCAACTGGCAGCGGAGGGCGCTCTTTTTGAACAAGCATTCTCTTTAATGCCCGAAACCGGACCATCTCACATGAGCATGCTGACCGGCGTTTCTCCGTTGACTCATGGGGTTCTTAGAAACGGATATGCTCTTCCGAAAGGCATTCCAAGTGTAGCAACATTCATTCGAAAGGCCGGTTGGCGAACCGGCGCCTTTGTTTCCGGAATTCCGCTTCAGGTTAGTTCAGGACTGGATCGGGGTTTCCAGAGATATGACGATAATTTCTCGTGGATTGACGCTTTTGACGGAACCTACTGTGGAAGATTTGTTTCAGATCTTCCTTTTCTTAGTAAGTATTTGGCGAGAAATTCGTCTTCTACAACCGATTCTGCGCTCAAGTGGTTAAACAAGAATGTTGATTTTCCTTTTTTTCTTTTCTTGCATTATTACGATCCCCATTTTCCTTATGGAGGAAATATAAAATCCAATCATAGGGACCGTGCCGCGGAAGAAGATTTGCCTCATCAAAAGAAGTTGTACCAAAGGGAAGTGGAAACAGTAGATGCTCAGATCGGGCGGGTAGTGGCTTTTCTCAAACAAAAGGGTGTGTATGATCAGTCCTTGTTAATTTTTACTTCCGACCATGGGGAGAACCTCGGCGAACATGGACATTTCTATGGGCACAGTAGCCTATATCAGCCGGTAATTCGGGTGCCAATGATCGTTCGATATCCAGGAAAGATCGTGCCGGGAACCGTCGTTACTCAGCAAGTAGCGTTGACTGACATTTTTCAAACAATCTTGCAGGCCACGAAAGTGGAATTCAAACAAGCGTCAAAGTCGATCGATCTTGTTGGGCTCGCAAACAGGCATTTTGACTCACCCCATTCAACGCTTGTCTCAAACATATTCTTTCCGGAGGTCAAACATTCTGTTCGGACCAATGAATGGGAAATGATCCGAAACGATGATCCTCAAAGAACGTACGAGTTGTATCATCTTGTTAATGATCCATCTGAATCCGTGAATGTTTATTCGAGCCAAACATCGATCGCGCGGCAGCTGGAAGCGATTCTGAATCGTGAACTGGGGCGCCGTGTACAAATAGAATTTGACAATTTATCGCCGGATCAAATCGAAAATTTGAAGGCTTTGGGCTATATCAACTGAAATAGGGGAGCGCAGGCCTCTGGCCTGCATACGGGACCGCAGGCTTCCAGCCTGCAAATGCCGGATAAAAGCCGAGACTGTTGAATAACGCAAGGACGCTAAGACGCGATGAAAAAGGACGGTAGATTTCCTCGCGTCTTTGAGCCTTTGCGATGATGAAAGCCGATTTTTATCACAGAAACATTGTCATTGCGTTTTGCCTTGTACTGGCAGGATTGCTGGACGCGGTTGTCTTAACGCGCGAGGGATTGTGGGTTGATGAGGTGTTCTCCCTAGCGATGGCCACGGGACATAGTTTGGAGCACCCGGCTTCGCAGGCGAATCCCTTATACGGTGATTTCCAGGAACCAGCCCAGCCTGTCGATCCATCTTATTTCCGTCACTACGCGGAACATGAAAATCCACCAGTGTCATTGTCGAGCGTTATCCGGGCGATCTTGCTCAGCGATACGAATCCGCCTGCCTACTACTTGCTCCTTCATTTCTGGACCAGATGGTTGGGAACTTCTGATATAGCGCTTCGTTTATTCTCCGCGTTCTTTGCTCTTCTTTGCTTTCCTTTGCTTTGGTCTTTTGGAATCCATCTAGGAGGACGGCGAACAGCAGCCTTTTCCTGTCTGTTTTTTTCTCTTTCTCCGGTCGCACTTCGATATTCTGTGGAAGGCCGCATGTACTCACTGGTATGGTTTCTGGTCCTCGCAATGGTCTGGTCGATTCTATATTTGCGAAAAAACGGACTCCACAAAATCTATGGTTCGCTGCTCGTAGTGACTGGCACAGCCGCTTTACTTACGCATTACTACTTTGTTTTTGTTTGGCTTGCATTTGCCTTATGGGTCATGCTCGATCCCGGAAAACTCAATCGAACAAAATGGTTTTTGTTGTTTCTTTGTATGGCAATTCTGATCACGCCCTGGTATGCGCATCTTCCAGAGAGTCTTGGCAACTGGAGGGTTGCAAAAGATTGGCTACAGCAGCCAGTTCCTCTGGGCCCGGGAGCCAGTCTAATCGCTTCCTTATTACTCTTGTGGCGTTTACTTTCCCCTTCCGTCCTTTGGCAAGGTGGAATTGCCATCGATGTTTTGATAGGTCTCTCTATTGTATCCGCCATCCTTCTTCTGAATCTGCGAAGATTCCATTTGCAGAGGAAATTGAGAACCGCTGCAGTTCCGTTGCCGCGGGCAACTTTGCTTCGCGGCCGGTTATGGCCGTGGATCTGGCTGATGGGGGCATGCGTTGGCCCTCCAATCCAGGACATGATTTTTCATACGAGAGCGGCATGGGTCTCCCGTTATGCCTTAACCGGTTTGCCTGTGGCTCAGTTGTTGGCTGGGTATTGGATTGCCCGGTTAAAGCCGGTTTCGCGGAAGCTGTGTCTTGTATTGTTGATTGCGGGTTACATCACGGGAATCTGGGCCATGTGGTACGCGCCTGAGCGTGATCGGCGCCACTTCCGAGAGTTGGCTCATCAGATTTCGTCCACTTCTCAACCTGAAGATTTGATTATCGTGCACTCGATTCCTTCCGGCGTGATTTGCTTCTCCCGATACTTAACGAAATCCATTCCTGTTTCCTCATGGGTCGGGCAACTGAAGCAGCGAAAAGTCCCACAGGATATAGAGAAGTGGGTTCATGGGCGCCGGCGTGTTGTGCTTTTGAAGATTCATTATTTGAAGGATCCGGCCCCGGAAGAACAATGGCTTCGAGACAACCTGAAATTGCTGGAAGAATATCACGAGCCAAAGTATCAGTTATTCGTGTTTAGTGCAGCGGCTCTAATACAGTAAATCCGTTCATGCGACTGATTGTGCGGTGCGATCAACTGAACCGTAGGATCTTTCGACAAGGCTTTGTCCATGGAAATATCACGTTTGACGACTACAAATGCAGCACCCATCTTTTGCAGATCTGTAACGCTTATGTCCACTTCTCTTTTAATTCCGTAGTAGGGCTGTCCGGTAAGAAAGGCAACGTATAAAGCAACCCGTCGGCCGTCACCTAACGCGGCAACCGGACCATGAAACGGCAGTGAATTCGCCATTTGCCTTGCGACTGAATAGGGAGCCTCACCATATCCACCCGCGGTAAGGGATAGTTTTAGGGGCTCACTCAAGCCGTAAGCCAACAGTAAGAACGTCAAGATCAACGCAAGACGATGAAATCGAATCGCACTTACCAGAACCGTTAGCAGCCCCAGAGTGGCCGCAAACATAAATGGGTAACAAGCCAGAAAGTAGCGGGGCGCGGCCGAGTATACGGGTAGATAGATAGCAGTGATCAAGGCAATAACGATAGTCCCGAATCGCCACGGATGGGTTTGAAAACTCCGGAACCATGG
>JBKKAT010000136.1:0-11165 GCA_046714535.1 Acidobacteriota bacterium
CAACGGAATAGATCGGAATCCATTGTGAATGCACCCCGTTCGGGTTCAATTGTTCGTAGACGAGTTAATAGTAATCTTTTGTATACAAAGAGCCGTTTCCAGAATAGCGAGGATGAATGGAATCGGAAAGAATCACATCGTAGGTTTTGGTTGTATTTTGCAAATAGCTTCGTCCATCGAAATAAACCACATTCAATCGCCCTGACGTTGCCACACGATGATTTACGGACTCGAAGTAGTTGTGCGCGTTTCGGACCACGCCAGGCGATATCTCAACAACGGTGATGTTGCTGTTTGGATAAAGGGAAGCCGAATAAGCTGTGCCTCCACTTCCGAATCCAATATGCAAGATTTCTTTCTTCTGAGTGGGTCCGAACAAAATGATAGGAACGTGAGCCTGCATTTTTTGAATTGTGATCAGGTTAGGGGATGTACCGGCCACATTCACGCCATTTACGGATAGCGAACGGTAACGGGTCCCCAAATGGACCCGTGTTTCTACGGTGATTGTTGCGGTTGGATCTTCTTCGATCTTCAGCACTTCCGGTGTCGTGTCGGAATGAAAGATGCCCGCGCTCCGAATAACGTTTACGCGACTCTGCAAGAACACTGAAATCGTCAGAAACAGAAAGAGCGCAGCGGCCATAAGTCCTTTGGTTCCTCTGGAAATTCTGATTTCTGTGGAATACATCCGGAGCGCAGTGATTCCAAGCAGCAGATTTCCACCTGCCAAAATTAGAAGGGCAAGTTGAGTGCCGAACAAGGGAAGCAATAAAAAGCCCGCAAAAAGGGATCCAAAGATGCCGCCGATGGTGTTGTAGCTATAGCTCAGGCCAACCGCTTCTTGAATTGTCTTTCCCTGTTTCCACACCCAGGTGACCACAAGAGGAAATAAAGCACCCGAAAGAAACGTGGGCAAAAACAGAAGCTGTACTGCCGCAATAAAAAGAACGGTGAACTGCGTAGTGACTGTCAACCCGCCAAAAGGCTCAGCAAGTCCTATAAGAATGCTGCGTAGATTTGCAAACTGCACCATCTGCAGAAGAATCGAAAAGGCCCAGGCTATCTGAATGATTGCAAAATATGTTATGGGAGATTTCGTTCGGGAGGCAAGCCATTTTCCGGAAACATAGCTTCCTAAACTGATTCCGATTAGAAAAACAGAAAGCATGATTGCATAGGCATAGACACTGCTTCCCAGATGAAGAACCAGTAAACGAGTCCATAAAACTTCGTACCCTATCGCAAGCAATCCCGAAATGCCATATAGCCACAGCAATGGATTTTTGTCGTTGGAGTTGGAAACCGTTTGAAAAACTCGAGGACCTGGCTTTTGTCCCAGAAGGTAGCAGACCAGGCCGACCAGGACGTTCAAAAGAACTCCAAAATGGACTGTAGCCTTAAGTCCAAGATTTGGAATCAACACGAATGCAGAAATCAAAACTCCGCAGACTGCTCCTGTAGTGTTGACGGCATAGAGTAGTCCACTTCCCTTTGTTACGTTTTTCTCTGAAATCAGATAGTGACTGAGCAGGGGTAGCGTCGCTCCCATCAACGAAGTAGGAATCAATAACACCAGGAAAGCGAGAGCGAATGTGATTAAGTTGTAAACATGGGTTTGTGGACCAACGATGTTGAAAATCCAGGAAAAAGGGATTTTAAATCCGGAATAAATATACGGAAAGGAAACAGCAAAGAGGCCGATTCCAATTTCCAGCAATCCGTAAGTTTTTAAAGAAGACGCGTAGAGACGCGGAAGTTTCGTAGAAAAACGGCTCCCAAAAGAAAGTCCGAACATGAATGCTGCCAGAACTGCGGCGGTTGCGTAGGTTGTGCTGCCGAAAAGCAGATTCAAATACTTCAACCAGACGACTTGATACATGAGGGCGGCAAAACCTGACGTGAAGAAGAACAGGTAGATCAGAGCTGTGGAGAGCTGCATAAATTGATGCGAATCATTGACTGTCTAACCGGCTTTGAGCAAATCTTCAACTCTTTTTTTCTTCTCCTCGTTTACTTCCAGAAGTGAACGTATATAAGAAGAAGAAGGACTGGCGGCTTCGTTCTGGAAGCGTCTATTGTAATTCAAAAATGTTGAATATTCTTTTCGTGCTTCTTCGGAGCTTTTCCTGGATAACAGGACCTCCGCAAGAAACAATCGTGCATTCAGAAATGCAGGCTCGCTTTCCAATATTTTTTTCAGTTCCATTTCGGCAAGGCTTTGCCGGTTCAATCGGTACAAAAAGTGTGCGTATTCAAGTCTCAGAAACACATTGTGGGGATTGTAATCCAGCGCCGTCTGATACGAAGAAACTGCCGAGGAGTAATAGCCAAGGTTCGAATCTTTCTCTAACAACAACCGGTAGGTACGGCCCCGGTAAAGATAGAATTCATATTCCAAAGGATTCAATTGAATGGCCTCTTCCAATAGCTGAACAACATTCATCCATTTCTGTTTGTCCCAATCCGGTCTTGAATCGACAATCCTGCGAATAAAAGAGAACTTGTAATACGGTTGATACGGGTTATACAGGACCGCTTTTGCCAGATGGTTATCCGCTTCATGCGGAGTCCTTGAGTTCATTGCGCGGTAGAATTCACGGTCCGCTTGAAAGGGCAAAAATACGCCGAAAATGAACAGCAGAAAGCATCCAACAGGTATCAGAATTCTTCCTGGCCGTCCAAAAGGAATCATCATGAATTCTTTTTCTGTTTCCAGAAGGGAGAATGCCATCAGGAACATTAGAAGATATAGGACCGATGTGTTTTCCAGTGGGACAGAAAAAAAACAGGTCAATGTAAGGATCAACCATGCAAGCTTGGGATAAAAAAATCGCGTCGAGGCTTTTCGTAACGAGAAGTACAAAGCAATCCAGCCAAATAGAAAAGATAAAAGTCCAACGAAACCTGTTTCAGCAAGAATCTCCACATACTGGCTGTCCGCCGATCGGGCGATTCGTCCATAACGCCCGACTTCCGTGTCTGCAGGAAAATTGAAAATGCGGGAACGATATTCCAGCATCCCCAACCCAACGCCGAAATAAGGGTCTCCGGAGATGCCCTTCAAAGAGCTCTTCCATATTTTCCAGCGATGGTATTTCAGCGGATCTGCCTGATATTGAAATCTCAAAGCCACAAGAATTCCGCTGATCACGAGAAGAGAAACGAGAAAGATTCTGACTATCTTCCCCGGTTTCCGGTGAAAAAAAGCAACGATAGCAATCGAGAAGCTTGCAATAAAGATTCCACGGGAGAAGGAAAGCGCAACGCTTAAAAGCAGGAGGCTCAACAGAACGGTCAGGAGAATCTTACGTCGATGCGTGATTGCCTGTTCATACCAGAAAATTCCAAAGCAAAGCAGCATCAATGCGAAAGTGCCATATTCGTTGGGGTTCAGAAAGGAAGCACTGACGCGGCCGGAAGTAGCAGGGTAGTTAAAGAGAATAGCTACGATGGTGCTCGTCGCGCCGGCGAAGAATAAGTAAACGGAATAAGACTCAAAACGCTCCTTTTCCTCTCGAATCAGAGTGCAAATGAGTATTGCCCAGGATCCGGCGGCCAACAGATCCCAGAGTTTTAGGAACGATGCATATTTGTATGGGCTGACAACCGTGCTGATAATCAGAACAATGAGATACGGGGAGAAATAAATTAGAAATCGGGGTATCCAAACGCGTGAGTAGACGAGCGCAACTGCCGCCAGTCCGAAAAAAGTTATCGAATGAAAAAGGAAAAGGCCAGTGGAGGTCTTTCCACCTTCAAAGAAGGAAAATAAAAAGAAGATCGCAAGGACAGGAAGAAGAAAAAGTGTCCTGGATGCAATCACTAGCTAGGGGAACAAACGAATAATCCGTCAGAAATAGCTACGTCTTCTGCGTAGTTGAACCAACTGGCGGGCGTTACACAAAGATCGATTATTCCGTTCTTACCTGGTGATCTTACGGTATAGTTCGTTGGACCCACTGCAAGAGTTTGAGAGTAGTAGCGAAAATCAAATTTCCAGGAATCCACGTCGTGAAGCGCCGACACAGCATAGGGAACAAGCTGATTATGAATGGTCGAAGCAAAAACCGGAGCCACACCTGCTCCAGCAGGAAAAGTCCCAACCTCAGCCATATAAGCACCCAGTGCATTGCCCCAGGCGCGGAGTTCGCCCACCGTGGCCCGTTGTTTGGCTCGATGAGTTGCATCCAGCAAGTTCGGTATAAGCATAGCTACCAATATTCCAATGATGGCGAGAACGATCATCAATTCAATTAAACTGAAGCCGTTTTTTTTGTGCCCTTTTACTGCAAACCCTTTCCTCATTTTTTACTCCCCCTGAAAAAACAAAGTGGTCCCTCAGTTGGAGGGACCACTAAATCGTTGAAATTCTTACTGCTGGCTTCCCTCAGCAAACTGAGTGAAAAGTCCCTGGGAGAAAACTATGTCATTGTTGAAATTCGTTGTCGAACCAATTGCATAGCCTTCACTGACTTTATTCTTGCCATAACTTTCCACAGAGTATGCCTGCGGTGAAGTTGAGGGTGACGACAAGTAGTCATAGTCTGTGCCCCATGCATCGTCCAGAGGAACCTGTGCGATGTATCTGGGTTCAAGGGTTGCCTGAATTGTTGATACAGCAGATCCGCCCGCCGGATACTTGTTATTATCAACTGCGTATGATTCTACTGCCGTTCCGATTGCGCGCATGTCTGCCATAGTTCTCTTCTGTCTGCCACGTTGAATTGCATTCAGAAGGTTAGGGATGGCTATTGCGGCAATAATACCGATGATGGCCACCACGATCAATAACTCGATCAAGGTGAATCCTTCCTTTTTTAGCCTAATCTTCATTCTACCTCCTTAGACTTAAGCTTGTTCTCTCCTTCTACAGCAAGTTTAGTGCCATACTCATCCGTTGACACTTTTGGGAGAACTCGTTCCATATCAATGATTTAATGGTTCCGAGGTTACCATAGAAAATGCAAAAATCAAATTAGTGTCATCGGCGGGGTGACGTTTTTTGTTACTGTCATGCAAAAACAGAAATGAAAGAATCTTTGGAATCGTTTGAACTTTTTGAACCTTTTGGACGTCTCAAACGTGTAACCTCAAATTTTGTTTTCTTGCACCCTTCTCACAAAATACCTATAATTTTTCCCCAGATAGTGGGACGGATGCAAAAAATCAAAGTTCCTACCACAGTTTTACTTTCCATTCTATTATTTTGCTCTACATTCAGCTTCGCCGAAGTCAGTGATGACGTCAAAGGACAATTAAAATACGGTGTTCGAGCCGCAAAGGACGATCACTGGGACGAAGCGATATATCGTTGGCGAAAAGCCGCACAACTCGAACCGAACAATCTGATGGCACACAACAACCTGGCAGTTGCTTATGAACAATTGGGAGAATACGAACTGGCGTTGGAGGAATATCAGATAGCTTACCGGTTGGATAGTCAGAACCAGAACGTAAAAAATAATCTGGATCGATTCCGAGATTTTTACCGGAAGTATCAGCGTCAAAAAGAATAAACCGGGACTGCAGCATTTCCCTGCAGTTCTATATTGAATAAGGAATCCCCCCGAAGATATGCGACAGATCATAGTTGTACTTTTCTTGTTTTCCTTCCTTTTCTTCAACTCAATCGATAGTTTTGCTGGAACCACAGAAGTTCAAATCATGGCGCCTCTGCGGCCGAAGTATGTGGCCAAGGGTTACCGCAAGATTTACATCGCTGATTTTGCCGAACATGGCCAACGGGATGTCGATCGTAAAATTCCGATCAATGTAAATAAAGAAATAAAAGAAACACTGAAATCTGAATTTGCAGATCGAAGCTCTTACGATATCGAAGATTTAAAAATCGAAATCCCTCCGGATCGGAAGCCCGAAGAGGTATTGAAGGATCCCGCCTTCTGGCAGGCCATGGACATCAAAGATCGTGATACAAGTCTGATCGTAGCTGGAGTTGTGGAGTTTTCCAATCATGAGAAAGGGGGGTTGATCACGGAACGGGTGACCAATCCCAGGACCGGTACGCAGAGAATGGTTACTTCTTCTCGCGAACGTCTGCAACTTATTTTGGGAATTAATCTTCTTTTGATCGAGGCGAAGACCGGAGGAAAATTGTTCGAAGAGACGTTCAAGGAAGAAGAGATCTACGACGATATCGACAATGTGAGTTTGCCACTCTTCTACGACCTGTTTGAAAGAATCGCTCCCAAGATTGTCGGGGTTTTGGTGCCGTATCGCGTGCCAGGGTCCCGCACCTTGTTAGAACCTTAGATGAGGTGAATGATGTTTCAGAAAATTGCAATAGCTCTTCTGATTTTATTTACAACTTCCGCAGTTCAGGCCCAGCTTGTTCCTTACTACGGAAAAAACAACGTCAAGTATGACAATTTCGATTGGAAAACATATAAGACGCAACACTTCGAAATTTTCTTTTATCCGCAGGCGGAAGGCCATCTTCAACGGGTGGCAAGCATGGCGGAATCAGCCTACGACAAGATCAGCGCGGATCTGCAACACGACATTGAATTCAAAATTCCACTGATCTTTTTTAAAACTCAAAGTGAATTCGAACAGGTGAATTATCTTCAGATTTCCGAAGGAATCCTGGGTGCCGCAGAACCAGTCTACAACAGGATGGCCTTTGCGATCGATCAGCCTTCCGATCAACTACAGGAACTGATCATACACGAGCTGGCTCACGTTTTTGAATTCTCTTTGTTGTTTGGTGGGATGATCTCACCCGTTCTCAAGCAGTCTCCTCCGCTCTGGGTTATGGAAGGCTTCGCGGAGTATCAAACAGGAGTCTGGAATCCGCCCGATCTGATGATTGTTCGTGATGCAGTGATGACCGAACGATTGCCCTTTTTAAGCGTCAAGGAAGATCTAATAGCTCCCGGTGGAGTTGAGTTAGGACGCGCTCCTTATAATGTCGGTCATGCTGCTTTTGAATTCATGAAGGAAAAATATGGAGAAGCTGCTGTCCGTCAATTCTGGTTTTATCTAAAGAAAGCCACACTGCTTGGATCCGAAGATGTGATCTATTCTGCGTTGGGAGTAAAAGAGGAAACGTTCAATGAACAATTCGCTAACTACTTAAGGGAACGTTTTAAAAATTACAGGGACCGGCAGTCTCCTGTTGATTACGGCAGGGAAATTACTCTTCCCGGTAAGTATCATCAAATCTTTTCGCAAGCTCCTTCACCAAACGGACGCGAATTCATTGTCATGACAGCGAACCGTGAGGATTTCGAATTCGACATCCTTAAAATCGATGCTACAGGAAAAGTTCTTGACAATCTCACCGGTGGTTTTACTTCGAGTTACGACTATCTGACCACAGATTCGTATAGTTTCGAAGGCCGTAATTTAACCTGGAATGGGAGTCAGCGAATTGCTTTTTTTGCTCGAACCGGTAAGCGACGATCTTTGATCGTCATTGATGCTTCGGACGGTGACTCACTCAAGAAAATCAAATTGGCCGTTGATAACGCCGGGTCTCCTTCACTTTCTCCCGATGGCCGCACGGTGCTGCTCACTGGTTTGGTAAACGGCCAGCCGGATCTTTTTGCTGTTGATGTGGAAACCGAAGCGGTCAAAAATCTGACCAACAATTCCCTCTATGAAAAAACTCCCAACTGGTCACCGGATGGAAAATGGATTTTCTACACATCGCGCATCCGTTCCAGGGACCAGATCATGAGGATGAATCCAGCGAATCCGAATCAGGTTGAGCAACTTACGTTCAGCGAATATGATTCGACAAGCCCCTTCTACGATCAGCAAACAAACTCCGTTTACTATGCTGCCAACAAAAACGGTGTTTACAATCTGTACAAACTGGATCTCCAAACAGGCGATAAAATCCAGTACACAGATGTGATCGGTGGAAATTTCAGCCCCGCCGTCATGAGGGATCAGGGGAAGGAAAGGATCGCATTCACTTCCTTTTTTAAAGGTCAATACAAATTCTTTGTCATGGATCTTCCCACACCGGTGGCGGTGATTGCCAAGGGAACCGAAACAGATGACGGAAACACAAAAACAACTGGCGAACAGCTTGCGATTTCACTCGGTGTGCCGAAAGGGGAAACGGTTCAGGGTAGTTTTTCCCAGGAGAGCGATTTCCGTCCGACAAAACAGGTGCAGGTTGATCAAGGCAAGATTGCCGATAAGAAATTCCGCGTCTTAATCGCAGGGCGTCCCAGCGTCATTACCGGAGTTTCAGGTGACACATTTGCCGTCGCTTCAGGCATCGTACTGCAGGACATTCTGGGAGATCAGGAATTTCGTTTTTTCACGAGCCGTATTCGTGGATTCCAATCCTATAACGTTGGTTATCTGGATCTCCGGCATCGCTTTCAGTATCTGTCCGATTTTATTTTTGATGACGACTTTTTCTTTGCGCCATTACCTACTGCTGTGGCGAACAGATTCGGCTTCGGCATTGATATTGTTCGTTCCCGAATTTACGGTGGACGAATCATTTCACAATATCCGTTCAGCCGATTTTATCGTGCGGAATTCAGCGCGGGTGTCTTTGATCTTTCCCAGAAATTCTATGATCCTGCCGTTCAAGACGCGTACGAAGACCATCTTACGCAAACCGGCCAGCGAGACGCGCTCTCGCGCGGTGGATACGTGCCTTTGGGCCTGGCTCTTGTAGGGGAGACCACCCGTTTCCGCGAGTTTGGACCCATGAGCGGATTTACCTTCCGTTTGTCTTTGGGATACGCTCCACCGGTCGCGGAGAACTGGGTTTCGCGCTCTATCTATGAATTGGATCTGCGAAAGTATTTCCGCATTTACGGGAGATCGGTTCTCGCTTTTCGCGGACGCGGTTTCCATACAACGGGAAACGATCCGGTGATCTTCAGTTTCGGTGGCGGCCAGGATATTCGTGGATTCGATTTCCGGGAAATTATCGGAACCAGCGGTGGCATCTCAAATTCAGAATTCCGTTTTGCGCTCTGGCCAAACCCGCGTGTTCCGTTTCTTGGACAATTGCGCGCCAAGGTCTTTGTGGATTACTTCAGAGCCTCTTTCAATTCAGACCAAGATTCATTGATAGCTTTGCCTCAAAACAATTTTCTGCTAGATGTGGTTGACGGCCGGGAATTCGTGTTGGATCTAGAAGATGGAGCCGGATCGATGGGTGTTGGATTCACGGTTTTTGCCGGCGGACTTCCCTTCAATTTCGATTTTTCAAAAGTGTATGGTCACGGCCGTTTTGTAACACCGGATCGGACCATTGATCTAACAGAACCTGCGGACAGAAAATTCACGGATGGAATTCAGTTTGATTTCTCGATAGCATATGACTTCTAGGTGGTTGAATGAAGAAACGCTTCTGGATAGCTCTTGTGCCTCTCGTATGTCTCGCTTTGACTTATCAATCGCGTTTTGTGAACCAGAGTTGGAAATTTGATAATCCCGCTGTTGTGGATCAGTTAAGTCCGATATCCGGAGCGTGGGTGGTTGTAACTCCCCCAAAAATCAATCAACCGGTTCTCAGTCAGACTGTGAAGTATGCTGATTATCCGAAAGTTTTAATGAAAGATCGTGATTACTTCGATTTTGAAGCTTCCACGAAAATCTACATCAGCAGCGATAGTCAGGATACGCAGGCAGGCGGACTCATCCTTCGCTACAGAAATCTGTTTAGTTTCTATATGCTTTTTCTGAATTCTAAGGATCAAAGATTGACCTTGACGCGGGCCAGCCGGGGTGGAATGAAAGTACTCAAGCGAGTTGAAAAAAGCTTCTTACCGGATCGCTGGTATGAATTAAAGGCAGTCTGTTACCTGGACAGACTGAAGGCGTATGTGGATGGTCAACTGATCATTGAAGTGGAAGACGAAGTCAGCACCGGTGGAAAGATCGGACTGGTTACGGCCGGTACCAGTAGTGTCTATTTTCAGAACTTGACGGTAAAATCCGAAACATTTGAAGCCGTGGCCACAAAGTAGCTTTGATCTCTTCCTATGAAAATTGCGGCCATCCGCTATATCAATACCCTGCCTTTAGTTTATGGAATGGATCTGAATCCGGATTTGGATTTGACGTTCGATACTCCAGCCCGTTGTTACGAAAGACTTCTGAACGATGAAGTGGATGTGGCGCTGATACCAATCATCGGCACACAACTGAATACAGAAATCCGCGCAATAAAGGGATTGGGGATTGCCGCAAATCACCGTACAGAGAGTGTCTATTTATTTTCAACGAAGCCACTGGACCGGATCAAAACAGTGATCGGTGACCCTTCTTCTCTAACCTCGGTGCTGTTAGCAAAAATTATCCTGAATGAAAAATACAGAAACAAACCCAGGTTTATTTCCGGTTCCATAGATGATATTCATGACGTCCTGAGGCATTATGAGGCGGCGTTGATCATAGGTGACGAAGCCATTCTTACGGATAAAAACGACTATGATCACTATGATCTGGCGACGGAATGGTATTCCTTCACCGGCTTTCCTTTCGTTTTTGCGGTATGGGCAAGCAAACAGGATCTATCTACGGAAGAAAAGGACATCTTTCATCTGGCGCATCAGCAAGCGACACAAAATTGGCAAAATGTTTTTCAACGAGCATCCAGCATGCTCGCTGTGGATGTGCCTTTTTTGAAGAGGTATTATAATGAGAATCTGCGCTATCATTTGTCGCGCAGCGATTACGAAGGATTGCTCCGGTTTCTGGTTCTTGCGGCCGACTTCGGGTATCTGCAGAAAGTGAGAAAAGATATATGGATGTAGTCGTAGAGAATAAAACTTCTATTCTGGACAAAGTTTACCGGAATGACCGGTTAACACAGGAAGATGCCGTCGAATTGTTTTATTCCAGCGAGCTATTGGAGCTCGGGATGGCGGCAGATTACGTGCGACGCAAATTTCATCCCGAACAGCAAGTTAGTTACATCGTTGATCGCAATATCAATTACACGAATGTTTGTTATGTGGAGTGCTCTTTTTGCGCGTTTTACCGCTCTTCTCTGGAATCCGATTCTTATTTGCACGGACTGGATCTGCTGGACAAGAAAATTGAGGAGACAGTTGCGCTAGGGGGAACCGGCATTTTGCTGCAGGGTGGGCTGCATCCGGAGCTCAAATTGGAATGGTATGAAGGTTTGCTGCGTCATTTTAAGTCAAAGTTTCCTGCTGTTT
>JBKKAT010000137.1:0-2716 GCA_046714535.1 Acidobacteriota bacterium
GGTTCCATGCACCAGAAACAACCGCCGGCAAAAGTGGCTTTGGCGTATTTGGGTTGGGCTTCCGTAAGACTGATCGACAAAACTGCGATAACAAATAGAAATGCGATAAAAGTTTTCATTATTTCTCCTTTCCACTTGGTTACTTATTGGCACCGAAAACTTCCAGCGGGCGAGGCGCCCGCACCACTTTGCTTCTATTGCAAGTAACCGAGCGATTTCATTTGTTCAACGAGCAGATCATTAAATTGATCCACGTGAGAAGAATCAACCCGGTCACGCGGAGCAGCATAGGCGGCAACGTAGCGTACCGGCGCTTTTTCAAGCCTGTCCCGTGCGATCACGGATCGAATCAAGTCGGGCCTCATGTCGCGCGCAAGAGGAAGACCACAGCTATACAACAACGTCGGGGTGATGTCGTATTCGGTGAAATTGCCTCTTCCGGCAAGCTGTGTCCCGGGAACCAATATTGCGCTACGTTGTGCGGGCAATGACCTCCCCTGATAGAAGATGATCATCACGCGGTATTCAGGTTGCTGCGTCTGAAGCTGCGATAGCCAATGATCGATCGATTTCAAATGTTGAACAAAGGCTTCCGTGTAACCGAATGGATCCATTCTCTTTGCTTCATAATGTTCATAGTTAAGAATGTCAAAACCGGGCAGGTAAAGAGCCGCAACACGCACAGGATCTTTCTTAAGCTGCTCCTGAAAAAGCTGCATGTAAAAGAGATCCAGATCAGGACCATTGATTTTGTTACTACCTCCTTTATACAAGGAGGAGTATTGCGGAAACAATTCACGCGGGAAAGTTTCCTCCTGAGCCGGACCACCGGAGGCAAGCTTGTAGTAATATCGCTCGGAAATGTTCCATCCCCGTAGATTTCGGGCCGGCCAGCTGCCCCACCAGTTCACGACACCGACGCGCAATCCATTATCAGAAAGAATTTCCCAGAACGTTTTTACTTTCCTCAAGTACCCCGAAACTGGCTGACGTTGCCCGAAACCTGCATGAATCATGATGGAGTGGACTGCCAGTTCCAGCGGAGTTTCCTGAATCCAGGAACTTTGCCCTCGCCACCTTCTGACCTCAGGAGTTCGAATTCCATGTTGGGCTGGTGGAACTCCGGTAGCAATGTTGGTCCACACCACCGGAGGAGCCGCCGATTCCAGCATGCGAAAATCTGCCGGTGGAGTTTGCGCCACCACACTTCGCAGATGCGGCATATTCTCTGTTTTTGCAAAGCGTTCCAGAACTTCCCGGGAGACACCGTCTATGGCGAGCAATATCCATCGATCGTTTGTTGAGAAAACCGCGACCGGAGGTCCATCTTTCTCCCTTGCCTCACCTCGATTCAAAATAAAGGGCAACAAAATCAAGATCGCGGCAAGAGCAAGTAAGAATTCAAGATTAAATCTCTTCCAATTTGGCAGGACGCGTCCGAGAGCTGATTCTCGAAAGGCAACAAGAAAACCAAGCCACGCGCACTTCGCAACGAAAATGCAGGAAAGGGTAACGATCAAAAACATCGCTGCTATCGAAAGGTTGGAAAACAACCTCAAGTATTCAATCTGTGTCCGTCCCCAGTAAAAAAAATACGCAAAGAAGGACAATCCGATAAAAAAGCTGACCGCCTGACCGGCAAAAACGAGTTTTCGTCCGCCGGAAATGCGAAGCAGCGCTGATACCAGAAAAATGAGCAGGAATTCCAGGAGTGTAAATAAAAGGACGAAGAAGGATTCAAAATAAACGAAAAGAAGAAGGATGTCGAAGGTTCGCCTCAGCAGTTCCGTATTAAATACGAGCGTTCCGGCGGTCATTAATATGGCGGCGACGGTGCCCGCAAGCAGCCCCACCCGAAAGCTCACAAACAAACGGTTCAAAAACTGAGACGCAGTCCGGGACAGACTCAGTAAATAAAAGCGTTCAATGCGGCTGTTTAAATAACCAAAGGATTCTAAACGCTTTCGAACTTCTTCTAATGAAGTAGAAGGAGGCGCCTCGGAAGACGCCTCCTGATGATCGCTCTGTTTATTTGGCTGGTCTTGGTTCAATGGTAATTTTTTGAATCGTAACGCCGTTGATCGGGTTGTCACGCTCATCCCGTTTTAAGCTCACGATTTTGTCAGCGACATCCATCCCTTCGAGGACGCGTCCGAAGACAGAATACTGATTGTCCAGAAAGTTCGAGTCTTTTACGACGATAAAGAATTGACATGAAGCGCTGTTTGGATCAGAAGATCGAGCCATGGAGAGAATTCCCCGTTTGTGAGGAATGGAGGTAAACTCCGCAGGCACTTTTGTTGGGGCGCTTCCCGTACCATCGTTGCCTCGATCATTGTCTTTACTGTTCGGATCTCCACCCTGAATCATGAAATCAGGAATAACGCGATGAAACTTTGTGCCATTGTAAAAACCGCTTCTGGTCAGTTGCTTGAAATTCTTGACATGTTTGGGCGCGGCGGCTGGAAAGAACTCCACAACAATCTTACCCATACTCGTCTGAATAACGGCAACTTCCTTGTCAGGCTCCATCAAATTGGGAGCTGCGGCAAAGGAAGAAACGGCGGCGATGAATAGGATCAAGAACGACGAACATAAATAACGTAATGACATTCAGACTCTCCTTTCCTTTAAGTGACTAGTGTCTAGTGATCAGTGACTAGATCACTGGCCACTAGTCACTGGCCACTTCTTCAAATATACATCTGTTCATGGG
>JBKKAT010000138.1:0-3693 GCA_046714535.1 Acidobacteriota bacterium
CTCCACTCCTTTAGACTTTCAATCCGCGAGCCTTTGGAAGAAAAAACGTTGGTTCTGGAAGCCGCGGTTCCTGACGATCTTTCCCGCACTCTTAAATACTTCAGAAAATACCAAAAATAAAAAATAAAAAATAAAAAATGGGGGCTACGCTAACCGTCCGTTGTCTTTTATTTTTGGTTTTAAATTTTTCATTTTAAATCTTATTTCTGGCCGATAACGATGGCGTACCAGGCTCCTTCAGCGTGCCCCTTTTCGATGCGGCGCAAAACACCATTTCCCATTTCGGTTTGCGAATCGGTTCCTTCCCATAGCACATGAATATTGCGGAATCCTGCTGTCTCCAACAGCTCACGCAACTCTGGCAGAGTCCATAGGCGCCAATCATATACAAATGCATTGCGTAATTGCGTACCATCTGGAAACCCAAAATGTATTTTGCAAAGGATTCGGTGCGAAATGGGATCAAATTTGCTGACTTCCCAGACATACTGAAAATGATCGAGATTCCACACTTCCCGGTCCTCGACAGGAACAGCACTTCCGCCGTGAACATCCAGCAGAAAGATACCTTCAGGCAGGAGTGATTTTCTTGCCGTCTTCAGGTAATTCAACAACACGGCGCGTGTGTGAAAAACCGAATAACTGTAGTTCAGCGCCACAATCATGTCCGCCGGAGGGGTGCGCACATGCAATACGTCAGCGTTTTCGAGCGCGACGCGTTGCTGCTGGTCTGGTCTCAAATACTTAAAGTTATTCGACCTGCACCAGTGTAAAGGTTTGGGATCGGAATCTACGCCAATTCCCTTGTTGTCCGCATTCAATTTCACAAACTCACACAGCAAGTTGGCAGTACCGCAAAAGTCTTCTCGCAGTATTCGCAGCTTACGGCCCGTCAATTGTCGAAAACGGCGACTCAGGAATTGCGCATCTTTTTCCGGTGTTTGTACGCTGCTAAGATAAAGCTCGAACTTATCCCGTTTCATTCAACAAAAGTGTAACCCAGGTGAGGTCGGAAACCTTGAATTTTTGAACCATGACCTTTTATGATATGGTGAAGTGATTTTTCACCCGCGGAGATAGCCAATGAAGCGAGTTGTACCATTTTTGATTGTTCTGCTTTTCGTTTGGACAATCTCGTTTGCCCAGGATGGGAAGCCGAACATGGTAATTGACAATGAAATCTATGACGCAGGTCAGGTAATCCGGACCGGCGCACCCATAGAGCATGCTTTCCGTATCAAAAATACAGGGAACAGCGAACTGAGAATCCTTGATGTAAAACCTGGGTGAGGCTGCACCGTGACCAGGTTCGACAAGGTCATACCTCCCGGTTCGGAAGGTAAAATTCACGCAACGGTAGATATCAGTCATTCGAAAGGTCCGATTCAAAAAGGTGTGGAGATTAAGAGCAATGATCCCAAGCGCCCCAATGCAACTTTGACCATCAAGGCAACGGTTAAAACGCTCATCGATACTCAACCTGACGAGCATGTCCGGTTTATTGTGAGCAAGGGCGAGTTGAAATCACAGGAAGTTTTATTGACACCCGATCCCTCAGTAAAAATTCTGAATGCTGTGGTCGATTCCAACATGATCACCGCGGCATTGATACCTCAAAAAGATAGAGTTCAGAAGCTAAAGGTTGATTTGAAAAGAACGGACATCATTGGCACACACTCCGCGGAAATCAAGATTGCCACGGAAGGTCCGATCAAAGAGATGAGCATTCCTGTTGTGATCGTGGTGCGCGGCCCGCTTCAGGTATCACCCTCCGCCGTTTCTTTTCATGTTAAAGGCTTTCCGGATGAGGTGGTCGTCAACTACACGGTGGATATCAAGCAAGCAGCCGATCCGGAAGCTCTGGTAGTTGAGAAAGTAGAGGCCGGTCGAGCACTTAAGGTTCTCAGTGAAGCAGGTGGCTGGTATCAGGTCGTCACGTTTGAAAGAGCTGCAGTAAAGGGCACAAAACCAAACAGCCCCAAATCCGTTCCTTTTCGCAGGATTGGCTGGGTGAAAACTTCAGTGGTAAAACCGGTAAAACTGGCAGAGTTGCCTGGGCCTAAGGAAGTCTCGATCCAAACTTTAACCGGGAAAACATTTCAAGTGTTGGAGCTTAGCTCCACTCTCGCAAGCGTGAAGGTGGAAAAGAAAACCAATGCGGCTAATCCGGGTCAATACCAAATTTTCGTTTCGCTTCAAAAGGTGGACACAACGAAAAAGGGAAATACAAGGGGTGAGATTCTTGTGAAGACGGATAACGCCGACCAACCCCAGCTCAGAATCCCTGTCTTTGTTAATGTAACGTAGGTATCCTGTGGACTTTTCTTTTACCGAAGATCAAAAGCTGACGCGGCAAATGGTGCGGGAGTTTGCTGAAAACGAAATTGCTCCGAAGGTTCGTTACTTTGATGAGACGCAGGAGTTCCCGCTGGAAATCATGACGAAACTCGGGCATCTCGGATTACTGGGTGTCGTATTTCCCCCCGAATATGGCGGGGCCGGGATGACGTATCTCGATTATGCCTGCGTGATCGAAGAACTCGGTCGTGTTGATTCCGCTATCGGGCTTGGAGTCGCCGCTCACAATGGACTTTGTTCGAATCACATATTCCTCTTTGGAAATGAAGAACAAAAACAGAAGTTTTTAACTCTGTTGGCTTCGGGACAAAAGATCGGCGCGTGGGCGTTAACAGAGCCAAATGCCGGCAGCGATGCGAAAGGATTGCAGACCGTTGCTCACAAACGGAACGGAAGCTGGGTTTTGAATGGATCAAAGAATTTCATTACTCACGGAACCGTGGGCGATATCGCCGTGGTGATGGCGGTGACCGACCGGAGCAATCCGAAAGATGGAATTACTGCATTCATTATAGAAAAAGGAACACCCGGTTTCCGCGCCTCTAAGAAAGAAGATAAGCTTGGCCATCGCGCGAGTGATACTTCTTCGCTGACTTTCGAAGATTGCGAAGTTCCCGAAGAAAATGTGATCGGTGGCGTGGGCCACGGTTTCCGGCAAAGCATGCAAATTCTCGAAGGGGGACGAGTCGCCATTGCCGCCCTTTCGGTGGGAGTCGCTCAGGGAGCTCTGGAATTAGCTCTAAAGTATTCGAAGGAAAGAAAGCAATTCGGACATCCGATTGCGGAGTATCAGGCAATTCAGTGGATGCTTGCCGATACGGCAACCGAAATTGAAGCAGCCCGTTTGCTGACGTATCGCGCTGCCTGGCTTCGTCAAAATGGGCGCAAGTTTGCCAAGGAAGCGTTCATGGCAAAGCTTTTTGCGAGTGAAGTCGCCGTGCGCGCTGCCGATAAATGCGTTCAAATTCACGGCGGGTACGGCTACATCAAGGAGTTTCTTGCCGAAAAATTCTACCGGGACGCAAAACTTCTTACGATCGGCGAAGGAACCTCTGAAATTCAACGAATCGCCATCGCGAAACAAATCTTGAAATAATTTTTAACGCAAAGGCGCAAAGCCGCAAAGAAATTCCACAATGTCCGTTGATCAATTAATTGAAGCTCTCCTCCAGGGAGATCCAAAAGCGCTTTCCCGTGCCATTACCCTCACCGAAAATAGAGATCCGCGTGCTCACCAAATTCTCAAGGCGGTTTATTCCAAAGGACGGGATATTCCCTTGATCGGTATTACCGGTCCAGCAGGTGTTGGCAAAAGCTCTCTTGTCGACCGGTTGA
>JBKKAT010000139.1:0-12623 GCA_046714535.1 Acidobacteriota bacterium
CCACCAATATCAGGATAGCCTTCGATATCTGCGCGACGCGCGAAATATAAATAACGGCGGTTGGCCTGAGACTCCGCCCCAAAAGCGTTTTTCAGGTTTTCATGAGTTTTCGTTCCATTCAAGGGCATAAATCCTCCTTTTTGAGGGGCCAGTGACTAGTGGGCACTAATCACTCGTTACTGGTAGCTGTTCGAAGCCACAATGTCCAAATGATTTCTTTGACGGGCTCATATCAGTAGAAGTAACGATTTCTATTTTAATCCGATAGCGGAGTCATTCAAGGGAGCAAAGGAACGCCAACTCTATTGAGCGGGCCTTCATGCTTGCATGGAACGCAGTTTCAATGTGATACTTATTTCAATCATATGAAATGGTTATTTCTAGTGCATCAGATCCACACGCCGAACTCCAAAGAACGCGTAAAGGTTTGGAGAGCAATCCGGAAGACCGGTGCCGTGCTTTACCGCAATTCGGTGTACGTCTTACCTTATGGAAAAGAACGCCTGGAGGATTTTCAGTGGGTCTGCCAGCAGATCAATGACTCCAAAGGGGAAGCTTCCATTTTTATCTCCAACGCGGAATCCAAAAAGGAGGATGCGGCAATCGAAACTCTTTTTCGTAAAGCGAGAAGTGAAGATTATGCTGCCCTGATCGCAACAGCGGGGCGGTTAATGAGCCGGATCAATTCCAGCAGGAAACGTAAGCGATGGCCTGATTCCGGGCGGTCTGTTTTTCATAAAGAGTCAAACCAGATGCGCGAGCAGTTTGAAGAAATGCGGAAAATCGATTTTTTTTCTAATCCTTTATCAAAAAAAGCGCAACAAATGTTGAATGACATTTCTGCGCGACTCATCTCTCCGGAGGACCCAATGACTTCTGAATCGGTAAAAAACTATTCACGAAAAGATTTTCAAGGAAAAACATGGACAACCCGTGAAAACATCCACATTGACCGGGTCTGTTCGGCATGGCTGATCCGTCGTTTTATCGATCCGTCCGCAAAATTCGTCTTCGGGCCCGAAAAGTCGTTACCTGCCGGCGCAATTCCTTTTGACGTATTCGGAGCCGAATTCGGTCACCATGGCGAGGATTGCACTTTTGAAACCATGGTAAAGGCATTCGCAATACGAGATCCCGCGATCACCGAAATCTCGGAAATCATTCATGATGTCGATCTAAAGGATCATAAATTCGGAAGGAGCGAAGCGAACGGTCTCAATCTGGTGATCCGTTCTCTTTCCGACTCCATCAAAGATGATCACCGGGTGCTGGAGATTGGATCATCGATCCTGGACGGACTGTATCAAACCTTTTCCGAACAAAAGAAGGGAAAGGTCTAAATGGAGGAGGCTCAAGCTCAAAAGGTAACATTTGCTGAAGCTTTTCGATTCTGGCTAAAGCTGGGATTCATCAGTTTTGGAGGACCCACCGGCCAGATCGCGATCATGCATACGGAACTCGTTGAAAAGAAACGATGGATCAGTGAACCTCGCTTTCTCCATGCGTTGAACTATTGCATGTTTCTTCCGGGTCCTGAAGCTCAACAGCTTGCGATCTACATCGGATGGTTGCTTCACCGGACCATCGGTGGAATCGTAGCAGGAACATTGTTTGTTCTGCCTTCGATGTTTCTGATGTGGGCGCTCAGTTACCTGTATGTGGAATACGGAAATGTGTCCTCGATCTCTTCTGTTTTCTACGGTCTGAAAGGAGCCGTGACGGCCATCATTGCCTTTGCAGTTCTGCGAATCGGCAAAAAGGTGCTGAAGAACGAAATCATGTGGCTGATCGCCGCGGCTGCTTTTGTTGCGATCTTCTTCTTTCACACACCTTTTCCTTTGATTGTGCTGTCGGCGGCAGTGATTGGTTTGGTGGGTGGAAGAGTCATGGCACACAAATTCCTCGTGATCGGAACCAAAAGCGATGCCGGGGAGAAAGAATTACCTTTGGCGAACCTTTCCCCCGGTGGCGAAGATCACACAAAACCTTCCTGGCGCCGCGCAGTCAAGATTGTGGCTGTATGCGTAACGCTTTGGTGGTTGCCCATTCTGCTGACCGGATTCTGGCTGGGACGGGATCACACGATCTTCCGTGAAGGTGTTTTTTTCTCCAAGGCGGCGATGGTTACTTTTGGAGGTGCTTATGCGGTGCTTCCTTATGTCGCGCAACAGGCTGAGAATGATCACTGGCTGGAACCCGGACAAATGATGGATGGCCTGGGTCTCGCGGAGACAACGCCAGGTCCTTTGATCATGGTGGTGCAATTTGTCGGTTTTCTCGCGGCATGGAATCAACCCGGCGGGCTACCGACTTTAACCGCTGCGACTCTCGGTGCGCTGATCACCACGTGGGCCACGTTTGTTCCTTGTTTTTTGTGGATTTTTCTGGGTGCGCCACACATTGAACAGCTGCGGGGAAATACAAAGCTGAACTCTGCACTTTCCGCCGTCACGGCAGCCGTGGTAGGAGTTGTGCTAAGTCTCGCCGTCACCTTTGCAACACACGCAATGCTTCCGAACGGACTGAGCGTGGATTGGTTTTTGGTAATTCTAAGCGTCGCGGGTTTTATTGCTATGGGAGTGTGGAAACTAGACATGGTTCCAGTGATTCTTCTTTCGGCAATGTTCGGCATGTACTACCGATACATATTGGAACGGATTTAACTTCATGGAAAATCAAGGCACGTTAATTCTTACCCGCTCCGACATTACAGAGCTCATGAGATTTTCTGATTATGTCGAAGCCGTGGAGCATGCATTTCGTCTTCTCGCTTCACAGCAGATTCTGGGAGCAGGCGTTCTGGATATTCCTGGCAAGGACGGAATGTTTCACATCAAAAGCGCGGGAATGCCATTGCGAGACAATGTTTATGTTGCCGTGAAAGTGAACGGCAACTTTCCTGATAACAAAACCCGGTTTGGTTTGCCCACGATTCAGGGAGCCATTCTTCTTTCCGACGGCATTCGCGGATATCCACTCGCATTCATGGATTCTACCGAGATTACCATTCAACGCACCGGCGCGGCCACCGCAATAGCAGCTAGCCATCTCGCTCGAAGGGACTCCAGTGGAGCGACGGTTTGTGGTTGCGGAAAACAAGGACGTATTCAGCTCATTGCGTTGAAATATGCGTTGCCGATCACACATGCTTTTGCATTTGATAAAGATAAAGTGCTGGCCGAACAGTTTTCTATGCTAATGACGAAAGAGCTGGGAATTCCCGTTCAAGCCGTTGGCGAACTCGCAGAAGCCACGCAGCAAAGCGATGTAATTGTTACCTGCACCACGTCCCGCCGTTTTTTTCTGAACAAAGAGCATGTACGAAAAGGAACTTTCGTTGCTGCGGTGGGGGCCGATAGTCATGACAAGCAGGAAGTGGATCCTGCGCTTCTTGCATCGAGCAAAGTTGTTACAGATATCCTGGAACAATGCGCTCGCATCGGGGACTTGCATCATGCAATTCAAGCGAAGGTCATGACGTCTGCGCAGGTGTATGCGCAGCTTCATGAAATCGTGTCGGGAGAGAAACCGGCACCGGAATCGCCGGATGACATCGTCATTTTTGATTCCACGGGAACTGCGATCCAGGATGTTGCAGCAGCAGCCATCGTGTATCAACGGGCCGTCGAACGGGGAATCGGAAAAGTCATCGATCTGATCGAGTCATGACGTTTTGATGTTCGGGATGCCTCCCCGGCAACAAAGTTGTCAAAAAAGGCACGATTTCAGCTGGCAAGAAGTTTGCTCCACAGGTTTTTTAGGAGGTGTTGCTATGGCGCTCACTTATTGCTCTACCTGCTAGACGCCGTTCTCCGACCCGTCCCCGGTCATTCCTCTTGATTTCACATTGTGAACTTCACTTTCATACGGTGAAACTACGAGGTCAACGGAACGGCAATTCTGGATGGCAAGCTCACATTTCGTAATGCTGTATCTGGCGAACCCACATTGATCGTTCACGATCAGCTTATGACTTTTTCCACGAAGTCCGGTTTCTTCGCATCTACGGAATTCAATGATATCGATCCCGGATTCACAGCAATAGTAGATCAAACTGCGAACGATCTGCAGCTGGTCATTGAGGCGCTGCCATAAATTCCCGGTAAGAACTAGAAGGAAAGATACGAATCATTTCTGTCCACCTTCACGTTGACCAGATGAGTGATTACATTATAATTACAGAAGAGAGATAATCACATGAAAGCAAGTGTAATCCCCATAGGTAATTCCAGAGGAATTCGCATCCCCAAAACCATTCTTGAAGAGTGCAAAATTGGGGACGAAGTCGAAGTCGAAATTGAGGGTCAAACGATTCTAATAAGGCCGGTCAAACACAAACCGCGAAAGAACTGGGAAAAGGCGTTTCGCAAAATGCATGAACAAGCTGAGGACAATCTGATTTTAGATGATCTTTTGGATCCTAACACTCTGGATTGGGAATGGTAAATGAATCAGTACGATGTCTTCCTGATATCGCTTGATCCCACAATCGGACACGAGATCAGGAAGGCTCGCCCGTGCGCAATCATTTCTCCCGAGGAAATGAATCGGCAGATTCAGACTGTGATTATCGCGCCAATGACAAGTCAGTCCCACGCTTACCCCAGCCGCATACCGGTCCGGTTTCATAGCAAGAATGGCTGGATCGTATTGGATCAAATTCGCACAGTTGATAAACGCAGACTCATTCGCAAACTTGGGCATTTGAACCAGAAGACGATTCGCCGAATCAAGGCCGTTATCAAAGAGATGCTGGTTGATTAACAAAAAGATTGGCACCGTTTGTCCCGAAACAGTTTCGCATTACTGGTTACGAAGCCAGTGTGATTCACGGCAGGTCCTACATTGCCATGCAGTACATTCATGGCAAGAATCTAAATGCGATTCCGGAAACGGTTTCACTTGCGCAGAAGGTCGACGTGATGCAACGCATCGCAAGTGCGGTTCACGCGGCTCATCAGTTAGGCATCCTCCATCGCATATCAAACCCTCCAACATCATGATGGAAGAAAGAAAAGGTGGTTCCTTTCGTCCGTATATTTTGGATTTCGGAATTGCATGCGACCTGGCCGAGCCAGGGATTACTAATACGGAACGGATCATGGGCACTCCTGCCTACATGTCGCCCGAAAGAGCCTCTGGCGGTGTCGCGGATTACAAAGGTGATATTGAGCCTCGCTTCTTTTCGCGTCTGCCACTCCAGTAAATACCTCCGCATATTGAGGCTAATTAAGCGCCAGTTTCTCTTCGCAAATGGTTGCTTATGGTCGCGACATCCTCGTTATAAGCGATCTGATATTGCTTTGTGGAACTAGTTCGTTGAAGTCCAGCTTTCCTTCTCCAGTACCCACTGACCGTCCGTCTTCAACATTCTGACCGACCCAGTGATCACATTACTGGAAAGTGGATCCTTCCCTTCCACGGTCAAGATCGCGCGATCACCCTGCAACATCCCTTTTACAATTTTTACTTCCTTAGCGCGCATCATCTTCATTAGACCAAGCATGTTCGCTGCCTGCGGATCCTCCAGCTTTTTCGCTTGTTCCGGCGCAAGGTATTTTTTAAGCTCCGTGGGATTTCCCGATTCGATCGCTTTTTCATATTCACGGAAAGCTTTACCGGGCTCTCCCCCATCTGCCGGCAAAGGCGTACCCGAGTTCTCATCTACGGCAGGCACAACCTTGTCTTTTACGTCAGTATCGAACTCGACTTCGAATGTGTACTTACGTCCAAAACTTTCATCCGGCTTCTCCAAATAAACTTTTCCGGCAACGCGGGATAAATCAAACTTTCTGGATTCAAAACCACAAACAGAATTTCCCGATCGCTGCACCGTCCCCAGTACGATCAACCCTGTGGCCTGCTTCGCATCATCCAGACGAACCAGAATCCCATGAATTTTCCCGGATTCGGCGAGCGAATCGAGCGAATACAGATCGAAATCAGTCTCTGCCACCGCCTCATCGGTCAGTAACACAAGGATATCCTTTTTGCTTTTCTCGAACGGATTTTCATCAGTCCGGGCTTGAACATGATCAATCGCATGAGTCTTTCCATCGAGAACGAAATTTCCTTTTGCGGTTCCGGCAAAAGCAAGTGATATCGCTGATAGTAGAACACACGTAAAAAGGACTGTACGTAACATTTAAGCCTCCGTAAAATGAACTTCTATTATAATCGGCGATTCATTGTTGTTATTCCGCAAAGGCTGATTATAATGTTGCACGGGTAGAAGGACTACGGAGAAACGTATGAGATATTTCGTGCTGGTAGTGTTGCTCACGGTGACAACAATATCATCGGGAGCTGCTGAAGATCCGGGCGCAGGAGCGCATGGGCCGGACGTCGTCAACAGTTTATTCGTTTTCATGCTTGCCACATTTATCGGGATGGGTGTGATTACGCGTGTTTCACGCCTTCTTCATACCCCGTTAATGTCCTTGACGAATGCGATCTCCGCAATTGCTGTGGTTGGTTCCATTGTGATCACTGGTGGAAATCATCCGTTGTTCATTACGGTGCTGGGCGCCATCGCGCTGTTCGCATCCATGACGAATATTGTTAGTGGTTTTTTGATCACTGACAGGATGCTCAAGATGTTTAAGAAACAGGATCAAAAGAAGTCATGAGGTACGAGATCATCCAGATCGGTTATCTGATAGCGACTGCTCTATTCATTTTTGCACTGTACTGGATGAATCATCCGAGCACGGCCCGGAGAGGTGTTTTTGCCGGCGTGGCCGCTATGGCTATGGGCATCTTTGCAACCATGTTGGGTCCCGGTATTTCGAACTGGCACTGGATTGCGGGAGCCGTGGCACTTGGTTTCATTGTTGGCGTTCCCTTATCGTGGGTGCCCCTGACCGCGGTGCCGCAACGAACGGCGCTTTCCCATGCTTTCGGTGGTCTGGCTGCGGGACTGGTCGGAACGGCGAAATACTATTTATGGCTTTCCGAAGGGCCGGAAAATCTTACAGCTTTCCGGATGTCTGCCATCGTGATTGAAATCATTCTTGGCTTCCTCACCTTCACCGGGAGCTTGATGGCCGCAGGAAAACTCCAGGAACTCAAATGGATTCCACAGCGTCCCGTTACCTACCGTTTTCAGAACGTCAGTAACATTGGTTTGCTTGGCATTGCAGTTCTGTGCGGACTTCTTCTGGTTGTTCGGCCCGTTGAATTTTCTTACCTGTTCCCCGCCATCATCGTTCTTTCGCTGCTCTTTGGAGTTCTCTTGATCATTCCCATCGGTGGCGCAGATATGCCGACCGTCATTTCATTGTTGAATTCCTATGCAGGTCTGTCCGCCGTTGCGATGGGTTTCGTTCTGGACAATAAACTGCTTGTCATCGCGGGCGCGCTGGATGGTTCTTCCGGTTTGATACTTTCCATCATCATGTGCCGCGCGATGAATCGTTCCTTTTCGAATGTTCTCTTCGGCGCGTTCGGACAAGTTCAAGCGAAGGCCCAGGCAGCTATCGGGAAGTCCATTAAAAAGGAAACGCCTGAAGGAGCTGCACAGGTCATGGAAAACGCGAGTCTTGTTGTGATCGTCCCCGGCTACGGTATGGCGGTTGCCCAGGCGCAGCATCGCGTGCGTGAACTCTTCGACCTTCTCACGAAAAGAGGAGTGGATGTTCGTTTTGCTATTCATCCTGTTGCGGGGCGCATGCCGGGACATATGAACGTTTTGCTTGCAGAAGCGGATATTCCGTACGATAAACTCGTCGAAATGGACGACGTGAACCCGGATATGCCCCAGGCGGATGTCGTACTGGTCATTGGCGCCAACGATGTTGTGAATCCCGCGGCGCGGCACGATAAAGGGAGTCCGATTTATGGAATGCCGATCATCGATGCAGACAAGGCAAGAACTTGTTTTGCCATCAAACGATCCATGAATCCCGGTTTTGCCGGAATTGAAAACGAGTTGTACTATGCGGATCATACTTACATGCTCTTTGGTGACGCGAAAGCGGTCGTTGGTGATCTGGTAAAAAATCTCAGTGGAGCATCCGGAGGACATTGATGAAGATCGGAATTCCCAAAGAGACAGCAACCGGAGAAACACGGGTCGCGATGTATCCGGCGCTCGCGTCCGCTTACATAAAAGAGAAACACGAAGTACTGGTGGAAACAGGGGCTGGTCAGGGAGCATCCTTCTCAGATGAAATGTATTCTGGCGCGGGAGCTCGAATCTTGCCGGACGCAAAACAAGTATACGAAGAAGCCGACATCATTTTCAAAGTGCAACCGGCGAATCAACAAGAAGCGCAGCAGATGCGCGAAGGAATCAGCTTTATCGGATTCTTGTCCGCGTTCACGAACCATGAAACGGTGCGTGTTTTTGTAGCGCGAAAAATAACATCGTACGCGATGGAAATGATTCCCCGAATCACCCGCGCACAAAGCATGGATGCGCTCAGTTCAATGGCCACGGTTGCGGGATATAAATCGGTGCTTCTGGCGGCCGATCATATTCACAAAATGTTTCCGCTGTTGATGACCGCTGCCGGCACGATCACGCCTGCAACGGTTTTGATCCTGGGAGCAGGCGTTGCCGGTCTGCAAGCCATCGCTACCGCGAAACGACTCGGCGCAAAAGTGGAAGCCTTCGATCCCCGCCCCGCCGTGAAAGAACAGGTCAAGAGTCTTGGCGCAACATTTGTAGAAATGGAAATGCCTGCGGATGCGGAAACGGCCGGAGGTTACGCGAAAGAACTTTCACCCGAGTTCATACAAAAGGAAATGGAAGCAATCGGCGGACGGCTTCCTAAAGTGGATGTGGTCATCTGCACAGCTCAGGTATTCGGGAAAAAGGCGCCGCTTCTTATTACGGCTGATATGGTAAAAATGCTGCGAGCCGGTTCGATCATCGTGGATCTCGCCGCCGAGCAAGGGGGCAATTGCGAACTGACCGAAGCAGGCAAAATCACCACTCACAATGGCGTTAAAATTATCGGCGCCGTCAACCTTCCTGCCGCGATGCCGCTCGATGCAAGCCAGTTGTATTCCCGCAACGTTCAAAATCTCTTCCGTCATCTTTATCCAAAAGGTGATGCGCCTCCCGATTTTACTGATGAAATAGCACGCGGTTGCTGCGTCACACGCGATGGCCAGATCGTGAACGAAGCGATCAAAAACGCAGTAGGCTTGTAACGCCGGTCCAGCTATAATCTGTCTTATCAGGGAGGGAGGAATGAAACCACGCGGTTTATTGCTTTTGTTTGTAGTTGTTGTTGTCCCGTTTGCTGCCTTCGGACCAAATACGCTTCTAGCCCAGGACAATACGATTTTCGATAAAGTAAAGGTAACAGGCTTTCAGGTCTGTAACGCAGAAATGGCGAAAGCAAACACCTGCCCGCAGACAAAGGATCTGCCCAAAGGATACGCTCTCAAAGGGAAAGGCCTCCGGATGTATCTGGAAAAAACAGAAGGGACCGGTAAGGATAAAAAAACCTTCTTCACTTGCCAGGCTTCGGAGAGACCGGGCGGAAATGACAATCTTTGTGACAACGCCGGCGCCTGCAACTGTCGCCTTTTTGAGCTGGATCCGAAGAAGAAGGGGGCCGAGTGGACGCTTGCACAGAATCAAGTTACGAACAACGTCACGTCCGCCAACGAATTCGCGGTGCCGAAAAAGGGTTTTGAATACGCCTGTATCTGCAAAAAGTAATTTTTCGGGCTTCTGACTCAATACTGGAAGTTTCACTCCCGAGGGCTATATATACCTGTATAGGAAAAAAGGAGTGATTTTATGACTACCGCAACTGCCATTTCCCCGCAAACATACAAAGCAAAACAATTTCAGCTGAGCGGTTTGAAAGGAATTTCCGATGAAACCCTGGAGATGCATTTCAAGCTTTACGAAGGCTATGTAAACGAAACGAACAAGCTGAATGAAAAACTCGCCGAGTTTTTAAAAGATGGAAGCGTGGATCAGGAGGAGTTCCCCGCATACTCTGAAATCAACAGACGGTTAGGTTTTGAATATAACGGAATGGTCCTGCATGAATACTATTTCGAGAACATGAAAAAGGATGGATCCGTCGATCCGGATTCTAAATCCGGGTTTTATCAAGCAGCGGAAAGAAGTTTTGGAACGTACAAAAACTGGAAGACCGATTTTGTAGGAGTCGGAAAAATGAGAGGCGTTGGCTGGGCGATTTGCAATCTAAATCCGGCGAACAATGCGCTCTCCAACCACTGGATTACGTTACATGAAACGGGCAATGTATCCGGATTCATTCCGATTCTTGTAATGGATGTATGGGAACACGCGTTCATATTGGATTACAAACCGGCAGAACGGCCGAAATACATTGAAGCTTTCTTCACCAACATTAACTGGGATGCGGTAAATCAAAGACTGAAAAAGTAACTGAACCGATTGTGACAGCCGAGCTTCAATCGATTCTCCCTTATATCTTTCTCGCTACAGGCGCCGGAATTGCCGGCGGCCTCATTGCTACCTTCTGGAATCCAAGCGACAAGGCTCGTAGCTCGATTCAACATTTTGCGGCGGGTGTTGTCATCGCCGTTGTCGCATCGGAAGTGATCCCGGAAGCGGAGCGCACAGGAACCGCGATCGGAGCTCTGAGTGGTTTTGCAATCGGCGGCGCGGTGATGATTGCAACGAAATGGTTCGTGTTGCGGGTCGAAAAGGGGAAAAAATATAAAGGAATCGGATTGGCCATTGCCGCCGCAATCGATACACTCCTCGATGGTGCGATGATCAGCGTGGGATTCATTAACGGCCACAGGTTAGGCTTTCTTCTAGCCATAGCCCTGGCGATGGAACTTTTCTTTCTCATGCTGTCCGTTGAGACAGAACTCGAAAAAGGCAAGCCAAAACGCTGGCAGCAACTTCTGGTAACTGTCGGGATTTCCCTGATGATTCCAGTGGGCGCTTTCGCCGCGTTCTTTTTACTGCACGATGCTTCCCAAACGGTGATTGCAACGGTCCTGTCCTTTGGCGCGGCAGCTTTGATTTATCTAATTGCCGAAGAACTGCTGGTAGAAACCATTCTCCCGGAAGAGGATTTATTTTCCACGGCGATGCTGTTCTCTGGATTTCTCGTGCTTCTCGCCTTGAAAATGTTCAGTCAAGAACACTAAAAAGTTAAAAAGTTAAAGGTTAAAAGTTAAGAGTTAAAGGGTTAAAGGTTGCTGCTTATCACAGGTCGATATCTTTTAACTTGTAACTTTTAACGTTTAACTTTTAGTGTTCCAGGAGCTGCCGGTAAAGCTGGTTTAGATCTTTCATGATCTCTTCAGCGTGAAAGGATTTCTCCGGATTGCGGTCCGGATGATACTTCATCGCCAGTTGTTTATAGATTTTTTCCCCGCGTCCTGGGGGCCTGGATCGAAAAGAGCGCCGGGCCGCTCGAAGCTCCTCAAAGAGTCGTTCTACTTCCTTTTTCAATCGCAACATTTCCGCGTGCGACTTCGCCTGCGATTCTTTGTGTGCTTCATTTTCCTGATAAAAGCGCACCACATCGGAAAAAAGCAACTTGCCATGTTTAAAGGCAATGTCAGGAAGGCTTTTGCCAACGTAAAGCGTTCGCAACTTCCCTTTTTCATCCGGATAATTCATGTTCCAGTAAGGTCCATGCGGCCGGTTCTTCTTGTTTTTGCAGCGTTTACAGTATTTCCGGCCACAGTTCCTGTACGTTTCCACGAAAGTTACGTTGTCGCGGTCTTCACGCGCGCTAAAGATCCGGATATTTTTCCCTTTACATAGTTTTTCAATTTTTTCGTAATTTTTCATTTGTTCTTGTCCATCCAGTACAAGCCTTATTGACAAAACTTCAAAAGCTGTGGTATAATGCTCGGCAATTCAGTTAGTTCCTTCCCTCTAAAACGAAAGCCTAAACCGTCACATTATTTTGCGCTTTCGCCTGAATTTCGCGCCAGTAGGCCTGTCCTGACTCAGGAAGTGTATCGACGGGATCATAGTACTCGTACATGTGCTCCAGGGCTTCCTGCGGATCGTCTTCGACCACCGTCCGGTAATTTTTGGTCCAGTAGCTGATTCCCAGTTCCCGGTCGTATCTCTTTGCTTGATGCACCCATCTCTTTCCGACGTAAGGCACATCACAAACGATTCGCGGTGTAGCAAAACCAGGCAGATAGCCCATCGTGTCGTGCTGAAGTTGTTGCGCTTCATGTACGGCAACTCTCCAATGCTCTGAATTTGGAATCATATCGCACATATAGAAGTAGTAAGGCATGATGTGAGCTCGATCGAGAAGCGTGAAACAGAGATCGAGCAAATCCTTTGTGGTGGTATTTACGCGGCGTAAGAGCACTCCTTGATTACGAACGTCGCGAAAACCCATATCCAGCAGCTTCAAGGTCGCTTCGGCCAGCAGCGGAGTAATGGAATTCGCATGATTAACGTGAGTGTGAATTGCGATATTGACCTCTCGCTCCCGGGCCTTTTTCGCAATCCTCTCGAGCGCTTTCAAAACCTCATCCTGCAAGAAGTGTTGAGGAAGCCCCATGAGGCCTTTTGTTGCCAGACGAATATCGCGGATATTCGGAATCTCGATGAGGGCGGTCACGAATTGTTCGAGACCTTGAACCGGCACGTTTGCAACATCTCCGCCTGAAACGACCAC
>JBKKAT010000140.1:0-5539 GCA_046714535.1 Acidobacteriota bacterium
CGTTTGTTGGTTTCTCTTCCGGTATCTTCACTGATGCTGTGCCGCGAGCCGGCACGGGAGCGCCGTCTGAAATATAGACAGCCACCAAATTCACGCCATGTTTGAGCCAGATCTCGATTCCGTTTAGAAGCCCAACTCTTGATATCGTCCAGGACAATTCAATTCTTTCACCCGGGTTCAGACGATAGCCATGAACTTTCATTTCGACCCGTGGACTGAAAACCACAAAAACTCTGTGAAGCACCGAGTACAGCATCAGGAGTCCCACGATAGCAAATAAAAGTAAAATGCCGAGTGAAAGATAATTTGGATTTGTTTTCCATTGCATAGCCACCATGTAAAGAGCGCCACCGATGAAAAGGTTCCAAACTATTGCAAGAAGGATGATACCGGATTGCCCGGACGAAATCGGTTTCATCTTTAACCCCGGAGTTTTCGGGGTGTCGCGATGATCACGAGCTACCAAAGGTTTAAAGATCTGGATGGCGACATAGCCGAACAAGGCGAGACCGACAAGAAGAAAAGGTACACCCATCAAACCCAGCCAGACATCCTGCCTTCGTTCGCGCAACAAAACGGCTTCAGCAGGAGCCTGAGGATTGACAAAACAATGAGTCTCTTTTCCTGCCGGATATCGGTTGATCAGAGCTTCCTTTGCGAAGCGATCCGAGCTGTAACCCCGCGAAAAGCCATACCATTCTGAGAGGTACTTCCCGTCACGAAAATTGTAACGGAAATGAATGTCGGCTTCATAAGTTGGTTTAGGCGTCGTTGCGTCTGTTTTTAATTCGCTCTTCACAATCGTGCAAGGTATGCTGATCCATTTTTTGGCGCGGTGAGCTAGCAAAAACGGATGGATGGTCGTGGAATAAAAAAGCGCGGCGCCGATCAAACTGAAGACCAGTGAAACGAGGATGAGCCCGATTTTTTGTCCGACTTTCATCGCGCATCATTTTAACATTGCGCGAGTCGTGGCGTTGAAACCTCACCGGAGATTCTCCACCATATAGAGAGTGGTCAACTGGCGCCTGTAACCGTACGTAAACATTTTTTCGTCAGGAGTGAAAAGGATGGAGGAAATTAGATCGACCCCAGTGAGATCGGGTGGATGAATTTCTTTGAAAAAGTCTCTGGCTCCCGTAGAAATGTTTACTTTGAATACCTCTGCGGGAACGACGAAGCGATTCATAACCAGGACCGATGATCCGTCCCTGGTCCATTGAAATGGAAGTTCTCGCGGTTCAAGATGCGGGATCGCTTTTGCTGTCTGGGTATCCATGTCGTAATAAAAAGCTGCACCTTCAGAATTCACCATCAGCAGAAATCTTCCATCCGGCGAGATCATGGCGCCGTTGCCATAGATGGCAGTTAGCCCTTTTGCTTCGATTAAATTTGGTTTTCCACTCGCGATATCTAACCTCAACAGGACAGGTTTTCCGTTTTTGCCTAACGCACTTATGAGCATCTGCTTTCCGTCCGGCAGGAAGCCTATGGAATCAACATCAGAATACTCGGCATATTCAAAGGACCGGGTGTTCCCTGCGCCGGTCGGCACCAGCATAATTTTTTGACCGCCAATGTCTGCCAATACCCATTTTCCATCCTGCGAAAAAGCTGAAGGCGCACCGGCTGCGAGGCGGATAGCCGGAGAGCCATCGATCCCGCGCAAAAAAATTGTGCCGCTTGGGCCTTCACTTCCTTCACCGCGCTCCCACATCAGAATCTGTTTTCCATCCGGCGAGAAATCGACCGCCCAGGTAAAATCAAGCTAGGAAAGCTCCCGTTCTTCCTTTTCTCCAGATGAATTCAACATCAGGATCACGCGGTTATCTGTGAATCCGACCAGTCCTCTTCCATCAGAAGCAACATCAAAAAGCTCCGTACCACCGGTAAACCTTTGAATCATCCGAACCGACCCCAATAGATCCAGTGCATAAAGCTCATGTCCGCCACCCGCTTCCATTGAAAGGGTCATGAACCAGACTTCTTTGTCTTGTGTGCCCCATGAGATTCCAACGGGATACACTTCTTTCGATTGGGCGATCCGTCGACCGTTTTTGTCGATCACCGTAACGATACCGTTGACGGCTCCGGCACTATGTTCAACGAAAGCAATAGCATTGCCCGAGCTGGAAAAACGGATTCGATTGATTTGTCTTGTACTCTCATACAAAATTTTGCCGGGCGGGAATTCCAGATAGCTTTTTTCGTTAGCCCCTTTCGAAATCGCCATGGCGGTTCCATCAGGGGACCAATCCGCGCCGTAAATTTGTTCCGCAAGCTCGCGCGGTGAGCCTCCGGTCAACGGGACCTGACTGAGAGTCCGTTTACCAGTGGGCATCAGGATCAGCATTTCTCCAGTTCGGGAAATGGAAACAATGTCCGCGTTCTGTATGCCCAACGACCGAGATTCTGTGCGGTCAGGTCGTGTCTGAAAGAGTTCGCGAACTCCACTAGAAAAAGAACCGCTGTAAATAATTGTCTGACCATCGGGTGTAAACCGTGCGGATCGGATCGGACCTCTGCGATATGTCAGGCGATGATACCCTAGTGCCGTCGTTTCTAATGGCTTAGATGGACGCCATACGAAGTAAGCTAAAGCGGATCCAAGTACCAGAATCAAGGCGATTGCTGCTGCGTTGAAAACCCTTTGCAAATTGCGGCGTTTGGCAACCGGCGGAGCAGGAATGCCGGCAACGGTATCAGAGGCGCTGGCGATTTCAGAAAAATGATCGCGGAGGCTTTGCAGATCTCTCGCCAGATCTTTCGTCGCAGCATAGCGGTCCGGAGCACTCTTTTCCAAACAACGCTCGATGATCCATTTTAAAGGAGGTGGAATGTGGACGTTCGCAGACGCAACCGGGTCCGGCTCGTCCTGTATGATTGCGGCCATCGTTTCCACAGCTGTTTTTTTCTGGAAGGCGCGCTTTCCTGTTGTCATTTCGTAAAGAATGGCGCCAAAGGAAAATTGATCCGATCGAAAATCGACACCAGTTCCCGAAGCCTGCTCCGGGGACATGTATCCTACGGTCCCTAACACAAGTCCTGCATCCGTTTGCGCGGATGTGGGCAGAGCTGAATTCTGGTCATTCGCGGGTTGAAACAGTTTTGCCAGACCGAAGTCAAGAATCTTCGCATAACCATCTTTTGTGATCATGATGTTTTCCGGCTTTAAATCGCGATGCACAATACCGGCTTCGTGTGCCTTTGCCAGACCTTCTGCAATCTGAGCTGCAATCTGCACTGCTTTGCGTGCCGGTATTGGGCCGGTCTGCAACATCTCGCGCAGAGTCTTTCCATCGACAAATTCCATCGCGATGTAAGAACGGGAATCAAAGGAACCGATGTCGTAGATCGTGATGATATTCGGGTGATTCAACGAAGATGCGGAATGCGCTTCCTGTTCGAACCGCCGGAGCCGATCCGGATTGGACGAAAATTCAACGGGCAGAATTTTGATCGCAACTTCCCTGCCCAGCCGGCTATCTCTTCCGCGAAACACTTCTCCCATACCGCCCGTTCCCAGCGGAGCAAGGATTTCATACGGGCCGAGTTTCGTGCCGGTTGTCAGCGCCATCCGCGCTCTATTTAATCATGGATCGGGATAACTTTGACCGTGGAAAATTCACATGGCTCTGCAATGCGTGCCCTACCTAAATCAACGGTTGGTCAGGATCAATTCCTGCACTTTGTAGTTCGCAACGATTCCGCCGCGATCGTAGTTGGAGAGCACGATAAAAGTGTAGTTCCCGGAATCGGGGAACCATCGGACTCCGCTGCTGATTCCGAGATCTCCACCGCCATGGCCGATCACGCGTTTACCGTTGACTGTCTCCAGCTCAAAGCCATAGCCCCAGTACGTATCACTCGCGTCATATTTGCGGCCGAAGATTTTATTGGACGTCATTAGATTCACGTACTCTTTGCTCAGCAGTTTGTAATTCCAGAACGCATTGGTAAAACGCAATAAATCATCCAACGTCGAACTGGCGCCCCCCGTGGGTCCTCCTTTTGCGCCACCATACAGCGAAGTATTCCGCCGAAAACCCAGATGGAATTCAAGTTCATCGTTACCCAGATCCTTATAATTCGTGTAACCGGTTGCCAGATTCGGAATATCGATGTCAGCTTCATAGTAATCCGTATTGACCATTCCGGCCGGCTTGAAGATGTGATTCCGGATATATTCAAAAAAGTTTTCGCCCGAAACCTTTTCAATGATCGCCCCGAGCAAGATGAAGCCAACGTTGCTATATTGCCACTTTTCACCCGGAGTGAACGCAAATGGTTTCGGCTCATCCACAAACAGCGCAAACCAATCTTTCACCTCCCGGAGCGCGACCTTTATACAGGGATACTTCGGACTATAAGTATCACCCAGACCTGAGCTGTGTGTGAGCAGATGATGGATTGTAACTTTCGTTGCGACTTCTTTGTTCGGATAATCGGTAAGGTGTTTGCCGACAGGATCTGTAAATGAAATCTTTCCTTGCTGGGCCAATTGTCCGATCGCAATTGAAGTAAACAGTTTGCCTACGGACGCAATATTCAATTTGGTATCCAGACGGTTCGGAACGTTGTGAGCCTTGCTGGCCATCCCGTGTACCGCGCTGAAAATCGGCTTTCCATCCTTTGCCACCATGACGGTTCCTGAAAAAGCGTCGGCAGCTGCCAGTTTGTCCAGGAAAGCTTTGATTTCTTGCGAGAGTTCTTCGTCCGTCAACTTTTTTGCTGGGAGAAATTTTTCGGGAATATGAATCCGCTGTGATGTGTATTCAGCAATCAAGTGGGGCGGTTCAGATTCCACCTTCATCGTGAGCCGGAACCAGAGGCCGGTCAGTGCCGCTTGCGCAAGAGCAGTAATTTCGTGAGGCGATGATGCTTCAATACTTCTGATCTCGAAGTTTCGCACATCCATGTAAGTTCGTACCTGCCGATCGGTACGGTCTACCGCGTTCGTCTCCTTGAGTTGTTTTTGGGTGTAGTGAGTTTCGATAAATTTTGTGAACGCCGGTTCATCCGCGCTGGCGAAGATCTTCAACCATTCCGCAAGTTGCTTGCCTGCCGGTGTATCCGGGATTTCGACGCGCGGTTCCGTCTTTACTGCATGCAACGTTGCAGAAGAAAACAAAAATACGCAAAACGAGATGTATGTTATCAATTGCATGGAAACCTCCGGTCAATCACG
Source organism: Acidobacteriota bacterium (assembly GCA_046714535.1). GTDB lineage: Bacteria > Acidobacteriota > HRBIN11 > JAKEFK01 > JAKEFK01 > JAKEFK01. The sequence continues at coordinate 5,189 of JBKKAT010000140.1, forward strand.
GCGATCCCAAGAGTCGCCACTACTATTATGGAAACTTTACGGGTGTGATTCTTGTACGAAATTGCAACCGGAAAAATACTCGCCGGGAGTCATTCCGACGATCCGTTTGAAGTGGCGGGAAAGATGACTTTGATCAAAAAAACCGGTTTGCAGGGCGACATCGGATAGGGAATGCCCTCTACGGATCAACTCTCTTGCATGAGCAATGCGGAGCTGCGTTTGAAACTCATGAGGTGGAACACCCACTTTATTTGCAAACACGCGGAGCAAATAAAAGCGATCCAGCTTCGTGAGTTCCGTGAGCTGGGCTAACGAAATATTTTCGTTGTAGCCGGCTTTCAGATATTCACG
>JBKKAT010000141.1:0-2742 GCA_046714535.1 Acidobacteriota bacterium
GATGGGAAGCGGTCGGCCCCAAACATCCGGAAGAATCGATATTGCCCATGCAAGGGCACACAAGCCAACAGCAGCGGGAAGATAGACACGCAGTTTTCTGGCCGCCAAAAGCCCGCAGCAGAGCGCCGCCCCCCCGTAAATAGCCATCCATTGCAATGGATCCGGGTCATTGTATTGAACGGCGATGCAGAGCAAGAAAATCAAAAGGAAAAAATAGTTGACAAAGTCAACTAATTTTGAGTTTTTCATACCGCCCCCTGATCAAGGGGGAGGTCAGGTGGGGGTTGATTCATTTTGATTCCTTTACTGTCCACGATTTGAATCGCTCTTCCGGACCAGGTGGACTGTAAACCTGGATGATATCCACCGATTCTGATCCGGTATTACGAAACGCGTGATTCATCCCCAAAGGAATATGAATGACGTCCCCTGCTTTTACCATAGACTTTTTGCCATCCATCGTGAACTCCCCGGTCCCGGACAGCATGTAGACGACTTCCAGACTCGCGCCGTGATTATGCTCCGCGACTCCCCCGCCGGCAGAGAAGCGAAGACGTCCTAGATAAAACTTTGGATCGGAGAAAAGCATCTGCACTTCCGCAGTTTTTTCAGCATTCACGCGAATCGCAATCTTCTCAGATGGTGTGATATCGCCCCGGACGTTTAAGGAACTTAGTAACAAGACAAGACAAACCAGCATTTTTTTCATCGTTACTCCTTATTGGCAGGCAGGAGGCCTGCGCTTCCCTGGCGCTCCATATATAATTCATGCTTTTACGGAGGAAATAAAGATGCTCAGGCTGTTCTATCTTGTAATATTTGTTTTTATGATCGATGCACTACTTTCTGCAAGCGTTCCGGCTACGCCTCTGGATGAATTTCTGAAGAACGTCAAGCGAACGAGTCTTCCGAATGGATTCACTGTTCTTACACGTGAGCAGAAAGGTACAGGAGTGATCGCGATCAATACCTGGGTGAAAGCCGGTTATTTCAATGAACCGGATGAAGTCGCAGGAATGGCGCATTTGTTTGAACACATGTTTTTTAAGGGTTCAAAAAACTTCCCCGGGGCAGAGCAGATCGCTCAACAATTATCTCTTGTTGGTGGTTTGAGCAATGCTGGAACGATTTACGATTCGACAAATTATTATTTTGTGGTTCCTTACGAAGGGTTTCAGCGCGCGATGGAGATTCAGGCTGATGCGCTGATCAACCCTCTCTTCCAGCCTGAGGAGCTTAAAAAAGAAGCCGAAGTGGTCATCGAAGAATCGAATCGCAAGTTAGATAACCCTCCCGCGGTTGCCACTGAACGAATGTTGGCAACGGCGTATCAACAACATCGCATCAAACGCTGGCGCATTGGATCGAATGAGGTATTGCGAAACATCAATCGCGAGAATCTGATTGCCTTTTTCCAAACACTCTACAGGCCTGAAAACATGATTCTTGCCATTGCCGGAGATATTTCGCATGAAGAAGCTGTCCGCGTTGCAAAAGAAACATTCGGTAAACTTCCGAAAGGAAAGCTCGATAAAAAGTTCGGTCCGAAAGAGCCTCCGCAAACGGAGTTTCGCTACGGACGATCGACCGCAGACATCAAGCAAGGATACTCCGACCTGGGGTGGCACACGGTAGGCGTTGGACACAAGGATGAGCAGGTGCTTGATGTGCTCGCTACAATTCTTGGTAATGGAAGGTCCTCCAGGCTGTACGTAAATGTTGTAAATCCGGAAGCGGCAAGCACGATTAACGCAAGCCACTACACCTTTGATGACATAGGAATCTTTGAAATTCAGTCATCCTTTGATGAAAAAAACCGCAGCACTGTAGATCGAAACATTCTTGCGGAAATCGAACGGATGAAAGCGCATGGGCCGAATGCCTACGAGCTGCAACTGGCAAAAAATAAATTGGAATCCACTCTTATTTTTGGGCTTCAAGACGTATTGGGACAGGCTCAAACGCTGGCGCAATTTGAAGCGCGATACGGTTACGAAGCGATTCGTCAAAGACTCGCGAGCGTTCAAGCCATCACAAGTCAGCAAATTCAGGATGCTGCACGCCGCTATCTTAGAGTCGAAAATTTGACGCTCTATCATTACGCTCCAAAAGAAACTCCCGGTATCTCGCATGAGCAGGCGCTCTCTGTTGCACGAGAAGCAACAGCAACGGCGCCTCCCGCAATTCCGGCGCCGCCACTTCCTTCGCAAGTTTCTCCGGTCCGTGCGGCAAGCAGGAATTCCGAACTAAAAGAGGAAAGACTTTCCAACGGAGCGTTGTTGATTTGTCAGGAAAGAACCGGCGCGCCGATGGTCTCAACCGGCGTTTATTTCAAAGGCGGACGCATCCATGAAAACAGCGCCAATGCAGGAATCACCCAATTGTTGGCCCGTTCGATGCGGAAAGGGACAAAATCAAGAAGCGGAAAAGAAATCGATAATCAGATTGAATATCTGGGCACACAAATGAATCTCGATGTTCAGGAAGATTACTTTGGATTGAACCTCACTATTCTAAGAAAGAATTACAAAGCGGGTGTCGAGCTGCTTGCAGACGTTCTGATGAATCCGACATTTCCCGCGGATGGAGTGGAGGAAGAGCGTTTTCAGCAGTTCGCCGCAATGAAACGATCCCTGGATTCCTCTTTGCAACGGCCTTTTCAACTGGCTAACGAAGCACTCTATGGAAGTCATCCTTATGGTTTGCCTCCTTTGGGATATCAAACGTCGGTGTCAGGAATCA
>JBKKAT010000142.1:0-6298 GCA_046714535.1 Acidobacteriota bacterium
CAATATCGTCGCTTACCAGTAGTTGTCCTTCAAAAATAATCCCGATGTTATGGCAGACCTGTTCGGCCAGTTCCAGATTATGAGTGCTTATGAAAACCGCGACATTTTTCTTTGATAGATCGCGAAAAAGATCCTTGATCAGCCTGATTCCCTTCGGGTCCAGACCAACCATTGGCTCATCCACCACCAGAATTTCCGGGTTGTGAAGCAAAGCGCCGGCAAAAGCGAGACGTTGCTTCATACCATGAGAGTAACTTTCCACCAGCTCGTCAGACCAATTTGTCAAATCAAAAATCGACAGATAATGATCCACCTGGTCCGGCGCGCCGTTGAGGCTGAAAATACCGCGCAGGAATTCCATATATTCGCGTCCGGTGAGTTTTTCGTAAAGATAGGGACGATCCGGAATGTATCCCATGATTCTTTTTATTTGCAAATCTTGCCTTCCGTAAGACATTCCCTGGATTGTCAAAGAACCCTGCGTAGGATACGCAAGACCGGTGATCATCCGGATTGTGGTTGTTTTGCCGGCGCCATTCGGGCCCACAAATCCAAAAATTTCACCGCGCTGGATTGTGAGATTTAAATTTTTTACCGCAAGGAATTCGCCATACTTTTTGGAAACATTGTCCAAAACGATAGCAGGTTCATTCATAGCAAACTCTGTTCAGCTGCAAGGCTCTTCGCAAACTCGAACAAATTCGCGAAACATTCAACCGGTTCTGTCCACTCCCCTTTCGTTTGAGATCCATAGCCGGTAAGCACCAGCACGGTTCGCAGGCCGGCATTCTTGCCGAGCTCCAGATCACAGATTTTGTCACCAACCAGAATACTTTGCTGCAAATCTATGTGATGTTTCGCAACGGCTTGTTCCAGCATCCCCGCTTTTGGTTTCCGGCAGGAACACTCAATATTATAAGGAGAAACACGACCTTCGGGAAAATGTGGGCAATAGAAAATGTCATGAATTGCGGCATCTTCCTCTTTCGCCATTGCTTTCAGCTTCTGATGAATCTTATTCAATGCCTTCGGACTCAGAAGACCACGCGCAACCGCGGATTGATTTGTGACCACAATGTTTAAATAGCCGAGTCTTGCAAAAGTTTGGAGTGCTTCCGCGGCGCGTGGTGTAAACCGCAAATCTTCCAACATGCGAAGATAGCCGACTTCTTGAATGAGCGTACCGTCCCGGTCTAGAAAGATCGCTTTTTTCATACGAAAACCGGTTCCTCCGGCTCTGTCTTCCATCGCCGGTGCATCCAGAGCCAGCACTCCGGATGTGCCCGAATGTTTGTTTCAATCATGCGAGTGCATTCCTGAGTGATCCGCCGGACATCTTCCTGCCGGTCTCCAGAAATCGGAACTTCCACCGGAGCTCCATAAACAAAATGGTAGCGATTTCCAGGAAGAACATAACCGGAAGCCGGTATCAACACGCAATCAGTTTTTAATTTCAAGAGAGCCACGGACGGAGTTGTTGATGCAGTTTTTCCAAAAAAATCAACGAATACGCGCTCACCCGTGCTCACATTCTGATCCATTAATACGGCAAGAGCCTTACCTTCTCGCAATGCTTTTAGCATAGGCCGGAATCCCTGATTCTTATCGATGATGGAATTGCCTGTGCTCACACGAAGCTTTTCCAGTTGTCGCTCTAGATGCGGATTATCCAATTTCCTCACAACAAGACCCAGCGGAAAACCATTGGCTCCCTGTGCGAGGGCCATCAACTCCCAGGGGCCAAAATGACCACCAAAAAAAATGATTCCTTTTCCACTCTTGTAGGCCGCTTCGACGTGTTCCATCCCTTCCACATGAAACTTTTGCATCCGGTCCTTCGGTAAAGTGGGGAAGCAAGTGAGCATTTCGAAGAGATATGCGGAGAAAAATTCATAGCAATTACGAATTTTTGTCTCCGCTTCTTGCGCAGTTGAATCCGGGAAGGCGGACCGGAAATTGTTTACTGCGATTTTTTGGTGCCTGGTATCCAACCGGTAAAAGAACTGGCCCAAAGTTCTGCCAAGTTCGAGAAACAGATCTCGCGGTAGCATTTGCGCCAGGAGTCGTGCATACCAGAAGGCCAACCGTTCGAATTGATATCGCAGTTTCATTGAGATTCCCAAAACATGTTAACGGTTTGTAACGCCGGCATCTTGCCGGCAAAAACAACTTGAGCCCAGCGGGCGTTTGGCCGGCTGGAAGCCGGCGTTACAAACTTCTGCATATGGCATTTTTCAAGAAATCAAAGAATAGCGCTTCTTCTACCATCTGCAATTTTACACGGATCACCTTGAGAAAAGGATCGAACCAGTCCGGATCGATTCTCACGGCATCTTTCGCTGTCGTGACCGTAAATTCTGCTCCTTTCTGAGTCGCTTCCCGGCGAAATTCTTCGATTTCGTCGCGTTGGAAAACATGATGATCGCGAAAGGATTTTGTCGCGACAAGTTCTGCGCCCTGTTCGGTCAGCAGACTGTAAAAATGTTGAGGAGATCCAATCGCGCAGAAGGCGCCAGTCTTTTTTCCCGCAAGCGGTACCTCACAGTCCGGCAAATAGTTCGCGTGGAAAACCGGGCATTCAACGTTCTTCGAAATCCAGGCTTTTGTTGCGGAGTGAATCTGTTTTGAGTGTGTTAGCACAATCGCGTCCGCGCGGTTCAACGAACGGGGTTCCTCGCGCAATTTGCCAAAGGGAATCATTTTCTGAGCGGTGATGTCTTCGCTTGCATCGATCAACACAAGATCGAGATCGCGCGCGATTTGTCTGTGCTGGAACGCATCATCCAGTAAAATCACGCGGGGAGAATAGGGGGCGAGTAACGGGAAAGCATCCGCTCTTTGCTCTGACACAACGACGATTGCTTCCGGGATTGTTTTTGCGAGAAGATATGCTTCATCTCCACTCTCCTGCCACGAACATTTCAAACCAGTACCATCGGCTACAAGTTTGGGTCCGCTTGAATTGCGAAGGTACCCGCGACTCACGATAGCAACTCGATGTCCTTGTGAGATTAGAAAACGACTCAGGCTTTCTACAATTGATGTTTTACCGGTACCGCCCCAGGTTAAGTTTCCAACGCTAATCACAAAACCGGGCGCGCGCACTGCTTTGAGAATGCTCCGGTCATACAGGTAATTTCGCAGCGTGCTCCAGAACATTCTTAGCCAAACACCGCTGGCGCTTTCTGTTGAAGGACTCGCGTTAGCACTTCGAGGACTTTTTCCGTTGCTCCGGCATTCTCTTCGATAATCGTTCTGGCAGCTTCGCCTAACCTGGATCTCTTTTCTGCGTTCTGTAATAAATCTTTCATCCCGGTGAGTAAGTTATCCGTAATCAGAATTGCGTTCTTTTTCTGAAAATCCTGAAACACCGCGCGCAAATTGGCATAGTTAACGCCCGAAATGATGGACTTTCCAAAATAGGCCGGCTCAATTGGATTGTGCCCACCCCCCTGGTCGAGCAGCGTACCGCCAATCAGCACGACATCCGCAAATTGATACGCACCCGCGAGTTCGCCAATCGTATCCAAAATCATTACATCAGCATTTTCAGGATTGACCTGACTCCTCAACGTGAGTGTTAAATTTCTACTTGTAACCATGGCGGCGACCGTTGAAAAGCGTTGGGGATGACGGGGAGCGATCAATAATTTCAAGGAGAATTCTTTCTTTAGATTCATGAAAACATCCAGAATCAGCTCCTCTTCATCATCCATGGTGCTTCCCGCGACCCACAATAGGTTCACATTTTTCCATGTGCCCAGCAATGAGGAGAGTTCTTGCGACAGAACGGGGGACCGAAGATCGTACTTGAGATTTCCCATAATGTGAACGGATTCGGCCCCGAGAGATTTCATTCGCTGCGCATCTTCCTCTGTTTGCATCCAGCTTTCGGTGAATGTTGGAAGTAGATTCTTGACCCGCCTGTATCGCGGGATGGATCGATCCGATAGTCTCCCATTAATCAAAATCACGGGAACTCCGGCATCCTGAGCTGTCCAAAGAAAATTTGGCCAGATTTCCGTTTCCAGAATGAGAACGATCTTCGGCTGTAGTCTTTGAAAAACTTTCCGGATGCACCAGGTCCAATCGAACGGAAAATAAAAGCTGCTTTCCGGCAGTTGTTGTCGAGCGAGTTTCTGCCCGGTCATCGTCGTCGTAGATATGAAAACGGGAAGCCCGGGGAAGGTTTTTTGAATTCTCTGAATCAATGTTTTACACGCTAGAAATTCGCCGACGCTCACCGCATGAATCCAGAGGGAGGGAACATCGCTGCGCCAGGGTATGTTGCCCAGCCGCTGCCAGACAGTGGAAAGATATTTTCCGCGAAACATACCCGCGATCAGAAAATACGGGAGGGCAAGTAACAAAGCGCAAGTGTATAAAAACGAGTAGAGAAACCGCATTTCTTGTTCGAGTGTAACGATAAATTGCGCCGATGGCAAAACCCGAATAGGATGGAAGGGCACACAGGAGGAGTAATGGAAGAAAAACGAATTGATATACAGGTTCAGGCGGACGAAGCCACGTTGCAGGGAAAATATTCAACCATGGCCCAGGTTGTCCATACACCAGAGGAATTCTGGATCGACTTTTTTGCACTTCTACCTAATACACAGATGGCCAGGTTGCTTGCGCGGATTATTGTGTCCCCTCAACATGCGAAGAGGCTGGGAAATGCGATTCTGGAAAACGTTTCGAAATACGAATCGAAGTTTGGGACCATCGATGAGGGGAAGTCTACACCCCCTCAATTCGGATTCCAGCAATAGCCACTAAACTGTTGTTTCACAATAAGTTGACTTTTGAAAATGTGGCTGGCATAATATGCTTCCCATGATAAAAGCGGATCTGGTCGACATAGTCGCCAAGGAAACAAAAATCACAAAGACACAGGCCGAACGCGCCGTGAATGCGGCCATTGAGTCGCTGCGTGATGCACTTACGGACGGTCGCCGGATTGAGCTGAGAGGCTTCGGAGTCTTTCAGGTGAAACCCCGTAAGCGTGGAATCGGAAGAAACCCCCGCACAAAAGAGGAAGTCGAAATCCCACCTGGTAAAACGATCCGCTTTAAACCCGGAAAGAACCTCCAAAACATCCCTTAAAAGCAACGATTTAAGATTTCAGATTACTGATTTTAGATTGAAATTGAAATATTGTAGATTGAAGCGGTATTGTTTCATCGACTTAATGAATTTTACATTTTTGACTGAGCCTGACAGCAGACACAAACGCTCTTCAAATCTACAATCCTCCAATTTCAATCTGAAATCTCGAATCTGAAATCTAAAATGGCTGGCATGTTGGCGTTAAAAACTTAAAATAGTTTAGATGTCTGAACGAACTTTTTCCGGAGCGATTGGATATTCAGCTGTTCCAACGCAGCGATATTTCCTTCACGCTTCTCTATTTTTATTGACTGTTCTCAGCACACTTTTTTGGGGCTCTTTCTGGATGCTTCTCCATGAAACCAACGGAGCGGCACCCGATCCGATTACTTTTCTGCAACAAGTTTTTGCAAATCCGGCCCTACTTTACAAAGGAATCGGCTACTCCTTTGCGATCATGCTCATCTTGTTGTGCCACGAAATGGGCCACTATCTTGCCTGTTGCTACTACGGCATTAATGCGACGCTCCCTTTCTTTTTGCCGGCTCCGATCGTAGGGACCGGAACATTCGGAGCATTCATCAAGATCCGCGCTCCTTTTCCGAATCGACGCTCTTTATTTGATGTTGGAATCGCAGGACCTCTTGCAGGTTTTGTGGTTGCACTGCCTTTCATCTATCTGGGAATCAAGTGGAGTCCGCTGGTTCCAGCGAGCGCGGCAACAGCGGGACAACTTTACCTGGGCGATCCAATCATCTTTAAGCTCTTTGCACCTGATGCGATGAATCGAATGCTTCATCCGGTTGGATTTGCGGCCTGGTTTGCCTGTCTCGCAACCAGTTTGAATTTGATTCCCATAGCTCAACTGGATGGCGGTCACATTTCTTACGCTCTATTTCGAAAACACGCACACAAAATTACCTGGTTCTTTTTTGGCGGCCTACTGGGACTGGCGGCGTACGGTTTCACGAGGTCTCCCATGGCAGGAACTCAGTGGGTTGTCTTCAGCGCGATGCTACTTTTATTGAAATGGATTTCAGGGTTTCGGCATCCTCAGACTTTGAACGATGACGAACCCATAGGCACTGCCCGGATCATCTGGGGCATTGTGGCTGCCATCGTTTTCATCCTTACCTTCATCCCTGTTACAATCTTTTCGTAAGAAGTGCCAAAGCAATGAGTCATGAGC
>JBKKAT010000143.1:0-2677 GCA_046714535.1 Acidobacteriota bacterium
TGTTCGATATTTGCGATGAGATTAGGATCTCTGTGTTCAAGAACAGGTGGGGTGCTTGACTCTGGTAATGATTTGGCTCTTACGGAGTAGACGGTGTCTTCATAAAACACAGGGCCGTTATCATCAGTCGTTGTCCATATATGTTCCTGTCCGACGGAGTCTTGCCAAGTCGCAATTGGTCTTTCTGTTGCGCAATGCAGGTTCAAAGTAGCTAGCGGGATGGATGCATCATCGGTGACCGTGCCCCATTGGGGGGCCGTTGGCCCTGAAAATTCAAGGGTAAGGAACCCCGTTTTTACTTGTAGGAGCCGTTGGCGCTTTATTTTTACAGCCAAAAGCTTACGAACCCTGTGTCTTTGAGTCTTTGTGCCATCAACCTAATACGCTCCGCACAAAGTGGAAAGCCTACTTTATGACCGGTTCCTGGTTCATCCGTACTCTGCCCTGTTTCAGGTGAAGCCCATTTCTGTAAGTCTTCCAGAATTCGCCTTATAACTGGACCACCTCCTTGTATTCGAGGCAATATTTTCATCGCAATGGCAAGGTCGAGTGGATCCACGGGACCGGAGCTGCTTGTTACGAAGAGACTAATGCATTCCTGAGCGGCAAGGCAGAATAGAACAATTTCATCTCTAAGACGATAGCCGAATTGAAGCTGACCATATTGCAGAATATTGTTGATAGTGATGAGTGTCTCAACTATGTTTCCGATTCGCGGTGTTTCTCGATCGGGGTACTCTGCTAGACTTCTAGCGCGAGGACGCCAATCTGAACGTAACCAATTCTCTGAAGGCACGCTCTCATTAACATCTCCAATTGCCGTAAGATCAACAGTTGACAATTCAATTACGAATGCTCGGTCCAAGACTTTCTTGGAAAACCCAAATGTTGTCTCATCCATATTGACCGACCCAACAATACACAGATTTTCCGGAAGCCTAACATCGCCCCACTTGATATTATCAGCACCAGAGGCTATTTCAGGCATCAATGGTCTGGAAACCAACTGATCACCGACTTTTTCCTGTTGTTCCTCCATGTGGCTGAGAATTTCAGCCAAATAATACTCAACTCGTGCAAGGTTCAATTCATCAAGAACAAAGAAGAATTGCTTCTCAGGTTGCTCTTGAGCCATTTGGGCAAAACGCAGTAATTTCCCAGGCACGAATTCACCTGAAATCCTTTCGTATCCAAGCAAGGCACTACTTTCAGTCCAATTCGGTCTCACGGGTACAACCTGGCAATCTGCGCCAGTTCCTTCCGCTACAAGCCGCGGTAATTTTGTTTTACCTGTGCCTGAAATGCCGGCCAGAATAACAAATGCCTTTGTTCGTACTGCTGTTACGAAGGCCGCCACTTGCCATGGCTCAAAAACATACCCGCGCGAAGAAATGAAGGAAATTAGTGCTTCAAGTCGAGTACCGATAGTCCCTGAAGTTGAATCCAGCTGCCCGCGTTGAGCGTTTGAAGTTTGTTCGGAAAAGACACGTCCAGCAGGAGCTGCCGGAAAATATTCCTCGGGTTTCGCCATTGAATCTGCAAAAATGACTTTCACTATTTTTCCGCACCGGTTTTAGAACTCAGTTCTGGCTCAGGTTCGAGATCGTCGCGTTTAAATAATGCGTCTATTTCCGTCTTTGTTAGCGCGAATTGATCAACAAAGAACTTGACCAGATCGGCGTCAGATGGATTGGCACCGAAAATTTCTTCTAAATTTGTGAATCGCAACCACCACACAGCCGTGTCTAGCAATCCAGGCTTTTCCCCGGAAAAATTATTCTGCGCTCCCTTTACGAGAAAAAAAGCTTCCAACTTCTCCACGCTGAGCTTACCAACGGCGTATGCCTTTGGTTTTGAATCCGCGACCAACACCAAGGGTTTGATTGTTCGTGATTGCCATCGGCTGACGGTATCGGATGGTCCATTTGAAGTATACTTTTGACTTCGATATCCAAGCGTATTATCTCGCTTCGAAGCAAATGGAACATAGTACCTATTTTCTACAACATTATTATTTTCCGTATCTGCTGGAACTCTCAAAGTTTGTTCTTCGATAGCCTGAACAAATGGGGCAGACTTCATTCCTGTCACAACCGACGTCGGCTCTTTTGATCTTTCTTTATTAGTTTGCTGCCGTGAAATTTGAAGGGCGCGTTTAAAAATCAAATAATCCGCAAGACTGGCCGTTACCGCAGCAACCGACAATCGATCTATTACGTCCTTCAGTGTGCGCGCGGAAACAAAGATTGGCATTTGCGCTATGTTCGGCGAAGCGGAAAGTTGGTTTGCTGCAGAGAGGTTGCTGCTTCTTTACAGTATTCGAGACTCAAATCAATTCCAATCGATCGGAATCCATTTTCGCGTGCAAAAATCATCGAAGTTCCAATTCCGTTGAAGGGGTCGAGCACTATTCCATTTGGAGGCGTTGTGGATAAGATTGGGATGCGGACAAGCTCCTTTGAAAATGATGCCTTGTGAGAACCATTACCATTGGCTGGTTTGATCTCCCATGTGTCCAGTGGCGGCAATAGACGCCCCTCAGAAGTCTTGCGCGCAACAACCTCCCGGTTGAAATAATACCACCGGCTTTTAGTAAAATGAAAAACATATTCGTGAGAAATAGAACATCGATCCCGCACCTGATCAGGAATAGGATTCGGCTTCACCCAAACATTGT